>DFBD01000080.1 GCA_002367255.1 Rhodobacterales bacterium UBA3089
CGCTCCGCTCACGCCGATCTAATGGCAATTGCCGGCCAGATGCCTGTCATCACCAAGGCCAAGAAATCCATCGCGGGTTTCAAGGTTCGTGAAGATATGCCTCTCGGTGTCAAAGTGACATTGCGCGGTGACCGTATGTACGATTTCCTTGATCGTCTGGTTACTGTTGCTATGCCTCGTATCCGCGATTTCCGTGGTATTTCGGGCAAGTCGTTTGACGGTCGTGGCAACTACGCCATGGGCCTGAAAGAGCATATCGTATTCCCGGAAATCGACTTTGATAAAGTTGACCAGTTCTGGGGTATGGATATCGTAATTTGCACCACCGCGGATACCGATGCGGAAGCGAAAGCGCTGTTGAAGCAATTCAACATGCCTTTCACTAACTAGCGCGGGAGGAGAGAAAAACATGGCTAAAGTATGTATGATCCAACGCGAATTGAAGCGGCAGAAATTGGTGGCGAAATACGCTGACCGACGCGCTGCTCTCAAAGAGATCGCGATGAATAAAGACCTGCCTGTTGAAGAGCGTTTCAAGGCTAACCTGGCACTCGCCAAGTTGCCTCGTAATTCTTCGGCAACGCGCCTGCACAATCGTTGTCAGGTGTCTGGTCGCCCTAAAGCTTACTACCGTAAGCTTAAAATGTCCCGTATCGCGCTGCGCGATTTGGCCTCCATTGGTCAGATCCCCGGCATGGTTAAATCTAGCTGGTAAGGAGGGTATAAAATGAACTTGAACGATCCTCTCGGCGATATGCTGACACGTATTCGTAACGCACAATTGCGTGGCAAATCCTCCACTCACACACCAGCTTCCAAGCTGCGTGCATGGGTTCTGGACGTGCTTAAATCCGAAGGCTACATCCGTGGCTATGAAACTGGAAAAGATGCCGACGGCAAACCACAAATCGTGATCGAGTTGAAATACTACGATGACGAACCGGTTATCCGTGAGCTTAAACGTATTTCGACCCCTGGTCGTCGCGTTTACGCAGGTGTGAAAGACATCCCTACCGTCCGTCAGGGCCTTGGTATTGCGATCGTCTCCACGCCTAAGGGTGTTATGTCCGATGCGCAAGCTCGTGCCGACAATGTCGGTGGCGAAGTCTTGTGCACAATCTTCTAAGGGGTAGGTCATGTCTCGTATTGGTAAAAAACCGGTCGAGCTTCCTGGCGGCGTTTCAGCGTCCGTCTCGGGCCAGACCATCGAAGTGAAGGGGCCAAACGGCACTCGCTCGTTTCGTGCTACTGATGATGTAACAATCACAGTTGAAGATAACACAGTTAGCATCACTCCACGTGGTTCGTCCAAACGGGCGCGTCAGCAGTGGGGCATGTCCCGCACACAGGTTGCAAACCTTGTGCAGGGTGTGACTGGCGGTTTCACAAAAGAACTTGAAATCCGCGGTGTTGGTTATCGTGCAGCACTTCAGGGCAATGCTCTGAAACTGTCGCTCGGTTATTCTCATGACGTTTTGTATGACATCCCCGAGGGGATCAAAGTTACCTGCCCGAAACCGACAGTTATTGTCGTTGAAGGCGGCGATCAACAGACTGTTGGTCAGGTAGCGGCGGAAATTCGTGCGTGGCGCAAACCAGAGCCTTACAAAGGCAAAGGTGTTCGCTACAAAGACGAATATGTCTTCCAAAAAGCTGGCAAGAAGAAATAAGGAGCGCACGATATGGCAATTTCTAAAAGAGAATTGTTCCAAAAGCGTCGTATGCGCACCCGGAGCAAACTACGTAAGACGGCTAATGGTCGTCCACGTCTTAGCGTCCACCGTTCTTCCAAGAACATCTCGGTTCAGTTGATCGACGATGCGCAGGGTGTAACCCTCGCGTCTGCATCGACACTCGAGAAAGACTTGGGTTTCGTGGGCAAAAACAACATGGAAGCAGCAGCAAAAGTAGGTTCGGCAATCGCTGAACGTGCCAAAAAAGCTGGTGTGGAAGATGTGTATTTCGATCGCGGCGGCTTCCTGTTCCACGGGAAAATCAAAGCACTCGCAGAGGCGGCCCGCGAGGGCGGTCTGAAGTTCTAGGAGAACTACTATGGCAAGAGAAGATAATCGCCGGGGTAAACGTCGCGATCGTGACGAAACACCGGAATTCGCTGATCGCCTAGTTGCGATCAACCGTGTGTCCAAAACTGTTAAAGGTGGTAAGCGCTTCGGCTTTGCTGCTTTGGTAGTTGTTGGCGACCAGAAAGGCCGCGTTGGCTTTGGTAAAGGTAAAGCTAAAGAGGTTCCTGAAGCAATTCGGAAAGCTACTGAGCAAGCCAAACGCCAAATGATCCGCGTTCCTCTGCGTGAAGGTCGTACACTTCACCACGATATGGCTGGCCGTCACGGTGCAGGCAAAGTGGTTATGCGTACAGCCCCAGCGGGTACCGGTATCATCGCCGGTGGTCCTATGCGTGCGGTGTTCGAAATGGTTGGCATTCAGGACGTTGTGTCCAAATCCATCGGTTCGCAGAACCCTTACAACATGATCCGCGCAACGATGGATGGCCTCCGCAAGGAATCCTCCCCACGTAATGTTGCACAGCGTCGTGGTAAAAAGGTTTCGGACATTCTACCTAAAACTGACGCGGCTCCAGCAGTTGAAGAAACTGCTGAAGTTGCAGAAGCGTAAAGGATCAGAACAATGGCTAAAACTATCGTTGTAAAGCAGACCGGTTCGCCGATCCGCCGCCCTAAAGACCAGCTAGCTACGCTAAAAGGTCTGGGTCTAAACAAGATGCACAAAACCCGTGAACTAGAGGACACTCCTTCGGTTCGCGGCATGGTCCGCAAGATCTCGCACATGGTCGAGATCATTGAGGAAAAAGGCTAAGGCATCGGTTTGGTGGGTGAATCACCCACCCTACGGAAATTAAAACGCCTCGCGGGAAACTGCGGGGCGTTTTTGTATATATAAGTTCATAACACGCCAGTTTAGAAACTCCCCTAGCGTCCTCCGATCTGATAAAGCGGCAATAGACTAGCGATAAAGCTTGAGGTATTTGCGTTCGAATATCTCTTTTGTGCGATGTGCCAGGCGCATGCGTGGCAGAGCTAACCCAAGCTTTTCTGTGCGTGCCACGATAACGCCGGTTTTGTTGTCATCAATCACACACATCAGTTCCACGCGGAAGGTGTGGCTGGCGGGTTTGCCGTTCAGTTCGTCGATCAGGTTCGCCGCCGCTGCGGTGGCCTGTAAATCGGCCATATGCGCTTGTTTCGGTTGCCAGTCCGGGCCCGGGAAACTGCCGGAATCGCCAGCTACGTAAGTGTGTTCAAAGCCTTCGACTTTACAATGCTTGTCGGCCGTGATCAGCCCCCCTTCGGAGCGGGGTAAATCCGTGTTGTCGAACCATTTATTTCCGGTCATTCCGGGCATGAACATGATAAGGTCGGCGGCAAACTCGGTGCCTTCGGTGACGACTTTGTCAGCCTCGAAGCGGACCATTTTATGGCCGATATGGATTTCGATATCGAGGTCGTGCATTCGCTCCATCAACTTCGCCCGCGCCTTTGGCCCGAGGCGGTCGCCCGGTTTTGGTGCAGGGCTAAAGAAGACGAGCTTGAATTTGTCGCGGCGACCTTGGCGGCGCAACAGTTCGTCCGTTCCAAACAAGAATTCAAACATCGGACCACCGCGCATGGCGGATTTTTCTTTGGGGTTACCGGCAAATCCGAAGGCGAGTGTGCCGCCATCCAGGCCTTCCAGTTTTTCCTTGAATTTCATCACAGGGTCTACGCCTTCGCACGGCGTGATTGCGTTCTCGATCCCCGGAAGCTTCTTGATAAATCGCCCGCCAGTGCCGATAATCAGGGCGTCGTTTTTCACGTCGCCTGTGGATGTTTTTACCGTCCGGCCACCGTCTTCAAGACCTTCAGCAGCGCCCTGAACGTAATTGACGTCATTACGTTTGAAGAAATTGTCCAGCGGGATCACGATGTCTTCAGGTTTGCGTTGGTCGGACGGAAGCCAGATCAGGCTGGGCAAATAGACGAGGCTAGGCTGCGGAGCGACGACGGTAATTTTTACTTGCTCGTCTGCGGCGCGCAGTTTTCGGACGGCTGTAAGGGCGGCAAACCCTGTGCCTAGCACGGTTACGTCATTCATGTCTCACCTGTCACTTACGCCTAAGTCCTGCGGGTTGCAGTGGTACGGCTGATTAAATCCACTGTGCTGATACCATGGAATTGGGCAAAGAGGTAGCCTTGCGAAGCCTTTCTTGTATCTGTTCAGCGGGTAGTCACAATAAAATGTAACGCGGGGGCTGGTCCACCGCGTCGCAGAGTATTAAATAGCGGGTTGAAACAGTATTACCCGAAGGACTGAACATGGCTAAAATTACGTATATCGAGCACAACGGCACTGAACATGTGATCGAGGTCGCCAACGGTTTGACCGTTATGGAGGGCGCGCGCGACAACAACGTGCCGGGAATCGAGGCAGATTGCGGCGGGGCTTGTGCCTGTTCAACCTGCCATGTTTACGTCGATGCGGCGTGGACGGACAAATTGCCGGCGAAGGACGACATGGAATCCGACATGCTCGATTTCGCATGGGAGCCGGATACGGTGCGCTCGCGCCTGACTTGTCAGATCAAGGTGACGGACGATCTGGACGGGCTTGTCGTTAACCTGCCTGAAAAGCAGATATGATAGCGCGCCTCCTTTTCCTTATCATGCTGTTGCCGATTACGGCGACGGCAGGTGGAGGAATTGTTGAGGCGGGGTACGGCCCTGATGTGGATGTATATCCGCACCGGATCATGGGCGACATCTATGAGAAGCAAGTGCTACGGGTTGTGGACGCTGATGGCGTATCGCATTCGTTAACCTTGCGGGACAACGTGTTCGAGGATATTTCGCCCCGGGTGGCGGACATGGACGGCGATGGTCTGGGCGACGTTGTGGTCGTCGAAACCAGCGTCATATTGGGCGCGTCACTGGCGATATATTCGCTGGGGCCGGATGGTTTGTTCAAGCTGGCAGCGACGCCCTACATCGGGCGCTCGTCGCGTTGGCTGGCCCCTGCGGGCATCGCGGATTTTGACGGCGACGGGCAAAATGATGTGGCTTACGTCGAAACTCCGCATTTGGGCAAAGTGCTGCGGTTCTGGACGATGCAACGCGGTAAGCTGGTGCAGATCGCGGCGGCGAGTGGTTTAACCAATCACAGGATTGGCCAAGAGGTAATCACGAGTGGAGTGCGTGATTGCGCGGGGGCTGTCGAGGTGGTTATGGCGACTGGCGACTGGCGGTTTATTGTGGCGACCAAGTTTGAAGAGGGTGGGCTGGAGTTTAGCGATTTGGGGCAGTACAGCGCGCAAGCGATGGCGAACGCGTTGGTTTGCGGGTAGGGTGGAGATGCTTTATTGTTCAACGGCGACTTAGCGGACTAAGTTAATGTTATCAGCACACGGCTCGGGATCTGCTTTCAGATAAATGGTGGGGTCACCATAGTCACAGTGGACGGATACTGATCACGAGACAGCTATCAGAGCTTGCTTCAAGCCCGCATCGTTATCCAGACCGAGGTTGCTCTCAAACACCCGCCAGTTTTGTTCTGTATATTTGTATGTGGCATCGAACTGCCGGAATAATTCTGATTTGAGGCAGCCATGTGAAAGCAAATCGACATCATACTTTCCGGAATTACGATACAGAAATTCGGTGAAGGCTCCCGGCCCAGACAACCAGAAGATTCCTCTCGGCCCTGCGTTGCGGATGTTGTTTAAGACGCATTCCAGCAACGATTCAATCAGGGGGCTTTTGGGGGGCGCGGCGATGAACCCGTTACTTGTCACGCAATTGGGGACATTCGTCATTGATGATGCCCACACTCGACCCCCTGCCAGTTTCAAGAATTCGGGTATTCGGTATTCTGGTCTGCTGTCAGCATCGCAATAGACACCGCCGTCTTTTGCTAGCCGATACAATCGAAAAACATCTGATTTAAGAGCAGGATGCCATAGTTTTGAGTATTCAATTGCGGCGTCCTGCCCGAACCCTTCGCCAATATACTGTTGAGCAGAGTTGCCATCGTACCATACATGCTTGTTGGTCTTACTTTTCCAAAGCTTCCTACCTTCCAAAACCTCTGTTGGCGGAACCGGTTGATCCCAAAACTGGAAAACATCACTTGTTTGACTGCCTCCTTGGGGGAAAGGTGATTTATGGGTTAGATATGTCGCCCAGCCCATAGCCTCAAATCTAGTCATTGGATGAGCTGCGATATCAGAAACAATTTGATGTAACCTGTCCTGAGTACCGTGGCTCAAGTCACAAAGAATGGCATTCAGAAGCCGAGGTTGCCCACCAAAGGTGTGATGTGCGAGCGGCATTAACGCATCGAAGCCAAACTCTGTACCGCTGGTCAGAAAATCGTCCAGCAGTCGGAAGGGGATGCCTGCTACATCGAAGCCTTTACCCGATATCTTTTCGAGATATTGATCCAATTTGGAAAAATTCTTTTTCGCTCTAAGAACGTCAATTCGCAAACGATGGCTTAATCTCAATGGTTTCCCCATTATTTGCCTCTATATATGAACTATTCTAAATGCCATCATAATGGTGCGCAGATCACAATGCCCTATACCCGATGTCCGTTCTATAAAACCCTTCGGGCCAATCGATTTTTTCAATCGTTGCATATGCCTTAGCATGGGCTTGCTTCAAGGTATCCCCGCGGGCTGTGATCGCCAGAACGCGTCCACCTGTTGCCAGTGTTTTACCGTCTTTCGCAGCCGTTCCGGCGTGGAACACATGCAGTTTAGACCCATCGTCAAGGCCTTCTAGCCCTGCGATTTCCGTGCCCTTTTCGTAAGCACCGGGGTAACCGTCGGCGGCGTAAACCACGGATAAGGCGTGATCGTCGGCCCAGTTGATACGAGCGTCGGCAAGGTTACCTTCGGCGCAGGCCAGCAGGGCGTCGAGCACTTGTGCGCCGAGGCGGATCATCAAAGCCTGGCATTCGGGGTCGCCGAAGCGGACGTTGTATTCGACCAGTCGAGGTTGCCCGTCTTTGATCATGAAGCCCGCGTAAAGGACGCCTTGGAACGGGGTGCCGCGTTTGGCCATTTCTTTGATCGTCGGGATGATGGTTTCGTTTAACGCCTTTTCGGTGATTTCAGCGGTCATCACGGGGGCGGGGGAATAAGCGCCCATGCCACCTGTGTTTGGCCCTTGGTCGCCGTCGAAGGCGCGTTTGTGGTCTTGGGCAGTACCCATTGGCAGGACGTTTTCGCCGTCGGACAGCACGAAGAAGGATGCTTCTTCGCCCTCCATGAACTCCTCGATCACGACTTCAGCGCCGGCTTCACCGAAACTGCCACCGAACATGTCATCAAGGGCGGTAAGCGCGGTTTCCAAATCCATGGCGACGACCACGCCTTTGCCGGCTGCAAGGCCGTCGGCTTTGATAACGATGGGGGCGCCTTGTTCGCGCACATAGGTTTTAGCGGCTTCGAGTTCGGTAAAGTGGGCGTAGGCGGCGGTGTCGGCGCCGCATGCATCGCAGATTTCCTTGGTGAAGTTTTTTGAAACTTCCAATTGTGCGGCGGCGGCTGAAGGGCCGAAGGTCAGGATGCCAGCCGCGCGTAATGTGTCGGCCACCCCTGCGGCGAGGGGGGCTTCCGGGCCAATAACCACAAAGCTGATGCTTTCATCGGCGCAAAAATCCACCACCGCGTCGCCGTCTTCGGGGTTAATGTTAACGCAATCCGCGACTTGGGCGATGCCCGCGTTTCCGGGGGCGCAGAACAGTTGGTCGCATTTGGGGTTTTGGGCGATGGCCCATGCAAGGGCGTGTTCACGGCCCCCTCCGCCTAAAATCAGGATGTTCATGCGCGCTCCCTCTTGGCCTTTGTTACGGGTCGTTCTAAAGTCGCGGGATGGTACATGCAAGCGCACACAATGTCTGATTTGATCGACAAGCCGGAAGACGGCCAAAACGCCCCTGAATTCTCGGTTTCCGAGATTTCAGGTGTGGTGAAACGTATGATCGAGGGCGAGTTTTCGCACGTGCGGATTCGCGGCGAGGTCGGGCGTGTGTCGCGCCCTCAGTCAGGGCATTTGTATCTGGATTTGAAGGATGACCGCGCGGTTCTGGCTTCGGTGATCTGGAAGGGCGTCGCAGGGCGTCTGCGCGTGCAGCCCGAGGAAGGGATGGAAGTTGTCGCCACCGGGCGGCTGACCACGTTCCCCGGACAGAGCCGTTACCAGATGGTGATCGAGGATATCGCGCCTGCGGGTGTCGGTGCCTTGATGGCAATGCTGGAAAAGCGCAAAGCGGCCTTGGCGGCGGAGGGGGTGTTCGCGGCGGAACACAAACAGCCTTTGCCGTATTTGCCCGAAGTGATCGGGGTGATAACCTCGCCATCCGGTGCTGTGATCAAAGATATTTTACATCGGTTAAGGGACCGGTTTCCACGCAAGGTATTGCTTTGGCCAGTCGTCGTGCAGGGGGACAAATGTGCGCCGGAAGTGGCGGCAGCGATTAAGGGTTTTAATGCGCTGACACCGGGGGGCGCGTTGCCACGGCCGGATGTGATTATTGTGGCACGTGGTGGTGGCTCGATCGAGGACCTTTGGGGGTTCAACGAGGAAGTCGTTGTACGCGCGGCGTTTGAAAGTGACATTCCGCTGATCTCGGCGGTTGGGCATGAAACCGATACGACATTGATAGATTACGCGTCGGATATGCGCGCACCCACGCCTACGGCTGCGGCTGAAATGGCGGTTCCGGTGCGCGCGGATCTGTCAGCGCATGTGGCTGGTCTGGAAGAACGCCGCCGTCGCGCTTTGGCACGAGGGTTGGAGCAACGCGGCCAGCGGTTGCGGGATTTGTCGCGGGCTTTGCCAAGGTTGGACAGCCTGTTTGCCGAGCGTGCGCAGCGGCTGGATGGGTTGGCGATGCGGTTGCCGTTGGCGTTGTCCAGCTTGACGCATCGCAAGCGGGTGCAACTTGCGGCGAGTGGAGGGGAGCGCTTGCGTCCAGCGGCATTGGTGGCCGATATTCAGCGCAAGGCCCGGGATGTAAACGCATGGTCTGCGCGGCTGATACCCGCCTTGAACCGAAATATGTCTGACCCGAAGCGGCAGTTAACCGCGCTGGTCCGCACGTTGGAGACGTTGAGTTATCGCAAGACGCTGGAGCGTGGGTATGCGGTTGTGCATGCAAGCGATGGGTTGGTTACCAGCAAGAAGTTGGCCGCCAAACATGCAACGCTTGAGGTCGAGTTTAGCGATGGAAAGCTGCCGGTTGGCACGGGTGGTACCGCGCCCCCAGCAAAGCGGGGGGCGCCTCCGAAACGGTCCAAAGGTAGTGATGGATCGCAGGGCAGTTTGTTTTAAAGAATTGTTAAAACCCCTAGTTTCGATCTTTAAGCAAGTTCTGACGCGCGGAGCGAGGAGAGCCTTTTCCAAAATACTACAGTCGCTGTAGTGATGACTATCTGGATTGAAAAGAATATGGCCATCGCTGGCAGCAAGCCAAACAAGTCTGCCAGAACGCCGCTTGCGATGACCGGAACCGAAAAACCGACATATGCATAGACAAAGAGGCCCGCTGCTGCGCGCGCCCGGTTGTCTGGTGCCCGCAAAGCGACTTCGGATAAAGCGGCAAGATAGGTGAACCCATAGCTCGCCGCGCTGGAGACCCCCGTTCCTGCCAAGACCAAACCAAGCGATCCAGTCCAGACGCCTACAAGAAGAACAAGATATCCGAGCGGCACGAGCGCAAACCCCAAAGCAAGGGCTTTAGGATTAGTCATCCGGCGTGCAACAGGCTGACAAAGAAAGCCGATAAAGATTGCCAGAAATATAACAAGGCCTGTCCAGCCACCCAGACCGTGCGCCTCTAGTTCCAGTGGCACCACGGCTATTGTCAAACCAGTTGTTGCCTAGGCCAAGCCCATCGCGACACCGAAAACCCATGTTCCGGTCGGGAAAACCGGCAACCGGAGAAGCGAAACACGTTTGGGTATATCGACGCGCGGCAGCTTTAACGCAATGAGCGCGAGAATTGGCGCCGTTGCAAGTAGTACGATGAAGCTGGCGGGTACAAGATTTGGGCCTTGCAGTGCAAGACTTACACCCGTCGCCAAGGCACCCCCACCGAAGCCGAGCGAAGTGGCCGATGTTACGATCAAAGTGGCCCTCCGGGTGCTGTCAGCGCCCATAATCTCGGTCATGTAAGCCGTGCCAGAGGTTGTTGCCAGCCCCGTTCCAATACCAAGTAGTACGCGCGCAAAAACAAGGCTTCCCCAGTTCGGCCAAAGGACCAACAAGGTCGTCGCTACTGTTCCTAGCAACAGAGCAATAGTGATAGGCAAGCGGCGACCTATCCGGTCTGACAAGCCGCCCAACAAAAGCAGTGTCGGCATCAGCCCTGCCACATAAGCCGCAAACGCGATGGTCACCGCAGTTGCCCCCATATCGCTTTCAGTGGCGTAAACGTTGTATAGCGGCGCTTGAAGATTGACACCCTATGTCACCATAAACAGTGCCAAGCCAAGCAGGCTGACAGGAAGAGCTTTGTGCATTTATTGGCCCCTCATGACAGAAATTTTCCGCCAGTATCATCGTTTCGGACTAAGTGGATGCGGTTTAATTCACCAGCGTTGCGTCGGTCATTTGGCGGATTTCGTCGATGGTGACACCGTCGGCGATTTCGATCACTTCCAGACCGCCTTCGACCACTTTGAACACGCCGAGGTTGGTGATGATTTCATCCACCACGCCTGCGCCGGTCAGCGGCAGGGTGCAGGCTTTCAGCAGTTTGCTTTCGCCCTTCTTGTTGGTGTGGTCCATTATCACGATCACACGGCCAACACCGGCCACCAAATCCATCGCGCCGCCCATGCCTTTGATCAGCTTACCCGGGATCATCCAGTTGGCGAGGTCGCCGTTTTCGGCAACTTCCATCGCGCCAAGGATCGCCATGGCGATTTTGCCGCCGCGGATCATTGCGAAGCTGTCAGCCGAGCTGAAATAGCTGGTGCGGTGCAGCTCGGTAATGGTTTGTTTACCCGCGTTAATCAAATCCGCGTCGATCTCGTCCTCTTTCGGGAAAGGGCCCATGCCGAGCATCCCGTTTTCGGACTGCAACGTCACATCCACACCCTCGGGGATGTAGTTTGACACGAGCGTCGGAATGCCGATGCCGAGGTTCACATACATGCCGTCTTTAAGTTCGCGCCCTGCGCGTTCGGCCATCTGGTTTCTATCCCATGCCATGACTTAACCCTCCCGCACTGTGCGTTGTTCGATACGTTTTTCGTGACCACCTTCAAAGATGCGATGCACGAAGATTCCCGGTGTGTGGATCAGATCAGGGTCGAGCGCGCCTGTCGGCAACAATTCCTCGACTTCCGCGATGCAGATCTTGCCGCAGGTGGCAGCGTTGGGGTTAAAGTTGCGGGCGGTTTTACGATAGATCAGGTTGCCTGCGCGGTCGCCCTTCCAAGCCTTGACGATGGAGAGGTCGGCAACGATGCCTTCTTCCATGATGTAGGTCTCTCCGTTGAAATCCTTGTGTTCTTTACCCTCGGCAATCACGGTGCCGACGCCGGTCTTGGTATAAAAACCGGGGATGCCTGCGCCGCCTGCGCGCATGCGCTCGGCCAAAGTGCCTTGGGGGTTGAACTCGATCTCCAGCTCGCCGGAAAGGTATTGACGCATGAATTCCGCGTTTTCACCGACGTAGGAGGACAGCATCTTTTTGACCTGCTTGTCTTGCAGCAAAATCCCGAGGCCGAAATCGTCAACGCCAGCGTTGTTGGATGCCACGGTCAGGTTTTTGGTGCCCGCGTCTCGGATGCCTTCGATCAGGTTTTCGGGGATGCCGCAGAGGCCAAATCCGCCTGCCGCGATCATCATTCCGTCGAAGAGGACGCCTTCAAGGGCCTCTGCTGCGGAGTTGTAGACTTTTTTCATGAATATGCTCCTGTTGGTCAGGGTGTTTATCGGGTCAGATATGCCCCAAGGTCAAGGGGGGAGGGTTAAGGGACGTGACGTAATCGTGGGCTGGCGGGGAGGGGCAGTTGAGTATTTTGCAAAGTAGAAGGAGGGATATCTCTTTATCTATAGGTTTAGTGCGGTGGTTATTTCGTCGATCGAATCGATAAAGACCTTTTCCATCATCGCATTCGG
>DFBD01000174.1:0-217 GCA_002367255.1 Rhodobacterales bacterium UBA3089
CGAGGTTTTCGAGGCTATGGCCGCCCTGAACCCTACGCATGTTGTGCCTGGCCACGGCGCGCCGACAGACTTGCACGGGGCGACGGCGGATACTTATGATTATCTGGTGAACCTGCGCACGCAGATGGGTGTCTATATCGACGAGGGCGGAGATATTATTGATTCCGTACACGTTGATCAGGCCGCGTTCTCATATCTTGAAAACTTCGAAGGGTTG
>DFBD01000174.1:276-10773 GCA_002367255.1 Rhodobacterales bacterium UBA3089
TGATATCCACATTTGTTCGGCGCTTCGCTGCGATGTCCGCAACCATTCTGCCCACTCTTGGACCGATGGTCAGGCCGATGTGCTGGCCGCCGTAAGCGTGGATGATATTCGGGGCGTCTGGGCTTTCGCCTAGCACCGGCATGCTGTCTGGCGTGGTCGGGCGGCGACCCATCCAGACTTCGTCGTATTCGAATTCCAGCTTTGGATAGACCTTTTTCATTTGCTTTCGCAGCAGCTTGACGGGCGCGGTGGAGGCAGGGGCGTCTAGGCCGCCAAATTCAACAACGCCAGCAGCGCGCAGGAAACCGTTCATCGGGGTCAGGACGAAGCGCGAGTCGGTTATCATGTAGGGGTTAGGCGCAGTGAAATTAGGGTTAAACATAGAGACGTGATAGCCGCGCTCGGCCTCCAGTTTAACTTTCGGCGCCAGTTTTCTGGTTAGCAGGCTGGACCACGCACCAGCGGACAGGACGATCTTGTCGGCGGCAAGCTTTTCGCCGCCTTTCAAGGTCACCGACGGGTTTTCGCCAGCGGTAATGTCGGCAACCTCGCCACGCTTGAACTGGCCGCCTTGGGATTGGTAATGCCCAAACAAGGCGGCGACATAATCCCCGGGCGAGGACAGCCAGCCGTAGTCTTTATAGACAGTACCAAAGGTGTACGCCGGGCCGAGGTTGGGATCGCGTTCGAGGATTTCGGCACGGTTGATATGGTCCGGATCAAAGCCATGTTCTTTGCGCAGCGATGAAGACAGAGGGTCGTCATCGTAGTCGGATTTACTGGCATACAGGTTCACGTACTCGCCAGTCTGGATGAATTTCGCGGCTGGGGTTCCGGTGGATAAAGCCTGATGTTGATCGACAGAATCGTTGGTTAAGGCGGCCAGTCCCGCAGCAATTTCGGTTACCTTTTTGACGTTGCCATTACGCAGGAACGGAACAAGCCACGGCAAAAAGCGCGGCAGGTAGGACCAGCGCAAGTAAAGCGGGGAGTTCGGATTCAGCAACATAGCGGGGGCCTGAGCCATAAGGCCGGGGACAGACACGGGAATAATGGCGCCACGAGCGATCAACCCTGCGTTCCCGAACGAGGTTTGGTCGGGGTGACCCGGATCTATCCGATCAATCAGGGTGACTTCCCAGCCGTCGCGGCGCAGCCATTCAGCGGATGAAACGCCGGTGATGCCGGCACCTATGACAATAACTTTCATAGGTCGAGCAGCCCGACGACGCGTTCCAGATGTTTAGCAATGGCGGCCTCGTCCCCGCGCGTTTCGATGTTCAGGCGCACCAGTGGTTCGGTTCCTGACATGCGCAGGTTCAAGCGCCAGTCGCCGAAATCCATGCCGAGGCCATCGAAGTGTTCGATCTGTTGGGCTTCACTTGCCAGTGCTGCTTCGACTGTTTTCAAGGCGGCGGCAGGGTCTTTGATGGTAAAATTCTGTTCGCCCGATGCGGGGAATTTGGCTTTGCGGCTGGCGATCAAGTCTGCCAGCGAGGTTTGAGTGGTCGAAACCAGCTCGGCCACCATAAGCCACGGGATCATGCCGCTGTCGCAATAGGCGAAGTCGCGGAAGTAGTGATGCGCGCTCATCTCGCCGCCATAAACCGCACCATGTTCGCGCATAACCGCCTTTTGGTAAGCGTGTCCGGTGCGGGCTTGCACGGCTTTGCCACCTAGGTCGGCGACGATTTCCTGTGTGTTCCAGATCATGCGCGGGTCGTGGATGATCGTGGCACCCGGGTTTGCGTTAATTGCCTGCTGGGCGAGAAGGCCGACGATGTAGTACCCGTCAACAAACGCGCCGTTGTGATCGAAGAAGAAACAGCGGTCAAAATCGCCATCCCATGCAACGCCGAAATCCACGTCGTGCTCGATAACAGCGGCAGCGGTGCGCGGCTGGTTTTCGGGCAGTAGCGGGTTGGGAATGCCGTTCGGGAAGCTGGAATCGGGCTGGTGGTCCATGCGTACAAACGTTAGGGGTGCGCCTTGGGCGGCGAGTTGCTTGGTGATTTCGTCAAAGGCAGGACCAGCAGTGCCGTTGCCCGCGTTAACAAGAATTTTTAGGGGTTTCAGCTTTGCGGGGTCGATAAACGAACAGATTTTCGCGGCGTAAGCCTCGCGGACGTTCACATTGGTTAACGTCCCCTTAACAGCGGCAGGGGCAAAGTTGGCGCGTTCGGCGGCCTTTCGAATCGCGTCCATTTCAACCTCGGGGCTAAGCGGGCGCGACCCTTTGCCGACAATCTTCATGCCGTTGTAGTCGATAGGGTTGTGAGAGGCCGTAACCTCCACTCCTGCATCGGCATTCAGGTGGTCGGTGGCGAAGTAGACTTCTTCGGTTCCGCTAAGCCCGATATCGAGTACGTTAACACCCATGTCCTGCAACCCGCGCGCAACGGCGGCCTTTAGCCCGGCGCTGGTTTCGCGGCAATCGCCGCCCAAAACGACGGTTATTGGCGAAAGGCTTTGTGCAATGGCAGCGCCGACGTCGTAGGCGATGGCTTCGTTCAGTTCCTCGCCCAGTTTTCCGCGAATGTCGTAAGATTTGAAGCAAGTCAGTTGGCGCATGGTTTAATCATTTCGTAATTATTTTAGTCATATTTGAAGCGGTTGCCCGCCTAGGACGTTTCCGCCACATTGTTAAGACTTTGTATAAGGTGTTATTGACGCATATCAATGCATTGCTTCCGCACGCGGTTTATGTGCAACATCAGAAAACGAAATGGAAAGGCAAATAAATGAAACTCGTTACTTACGCCCTTACCGGTGCCTTCATGCTGGCGTCAACCGCCGCATTCGCGGAGTCGCACGAAGCGGCTGAAGAAAATACACAGCAGATGACCGTCGAGGCTGCACTCGCAGGTGGCGACGCGGCTGCTGGCGAAAAAGTGTTCAAGAAGTGTAAAGCCTGCCACATGATCGGCGAAGGCGCAAAAACGCGCACTGGCCCGCCGCTTAACAACATAGTTGGCACGGAATTAGGTGTTTTTGAGGGCTTCACGTATTCCAAAGGCATGGTAGTACTTAGCGACGAAGGCACCGTTTGGACAATCGAAAACCTTAACGCACTGCTACTCAAGCCGCGTGACTTCATCGAAAAAACCAAAATGTCCTTTGCTGGTCTTAAAGACGAAGAAGACCGTGCGAACCTGATCGCGTATCTTGCGACCTTCACAACGGTTGAAGCGGACAACTGATACCGGTTTATCGGGTAACATATTAAGCGGCCTTCGAATAACTCGGAGGCCGTATTCTTTTGAGCTTGCAAGTTGGTACGCATGAAAATCTTTAGACTGTTGGCTTTTACAGTTGTTCTTGTCGGTTGTGGTAAGTTTCCGGTTTACGGCGAGCTGGAGATTGCGCGCGATGCCGACCACCCGGCAGTTGGGCGACAAATTAGTGTTACCACTTGGAACGTAGGATATGGCGCATTAGGGGCGGATGCAGATTTTATCTCGGATGGCGGCGTGCATATGAGAGCGCTGGATGCAGACGAGATCACTACGGCCGTCAACGAGATCGGGCGCGTGGTTGGCGAGTTTGACGCGCACATCCTGTTGTTTCAGGAATTGGCAAATGTCAGCGTGCTTACGCGAAATATCTCGGTTCAGGACGAGATTGCCCGAAATCTGACCGATTACTCGGCGGTTTATTGGGAAGACCTAGGGGTTATTGCGCCAACGCCTTACGACATCTCTCATGGGATGGGTGTTTATGCACGGACCGATATAGGGGTCAGCACCGCAGTCGAACTGCCACAAGAACCCGGATATTTCTTTTTGTCGGTCAAGCGATACTACGCCGCGATTGTAACCGAAGTTCCTATTCGCGGCACTGACCGTAAGTGGGTGTTGATAAACATCCATCTATCGGCGTTCGATGATGGGGCCGATGTACGGCGCGCGCAGGTTAAGGTGGTGTTTGATTTTGCCAGAGCCGAGTATGCCAAAGGCAATTACGTAGTGCTTGGCGGAGACTGGAACATGCGGATTTCGGATACGGACTTTGCGCACACCACGTCGGACAAAGACCTGTTCTGGGTTTACGATTTCCCGCAAGATCTTCTGCCCAAGGGGTGGCAGCTTGGTGTGGACGAACAGACGCCGACGGTGCGGACGTTGCAAAAACCCTATATCGAGGGTGAGAATTACACAGCGATCATCGACGGTTTCGCCTATTCGCCGAACGTGCGGCTAAATCATATTAGAACGACAGACCTTAAGTTCGAGAATTCCGACCATCATCCCGTGACGGCGGAATTCTCGGTTCGTTAAGCGCTTTCTTGCAGCCAGAAGTACGCGGACAGCACGCCGAGAGCTATCCACCCAACAGCACCGACAGCCAAACTGCGGCCTGCGAATTCGGCGGCGAGTTCGGGTGGGACGGTGCCGCCAAATACCTCGGGGTGTGGGGCGCCGATGATGTGTGGGATGGCGAGGATCACCAGTCCTACACCCCAATGCGTCCAGTTTTTGCCAAACACAACGGCGGCAATGCCAACCATGGTTGCGATAATTGTGCCAACTAGCCAGATTTGGCGTTGGGTTATTTCGGCTGCGATCATACCGGGTAGTTCCGGTGCAATCCCCATCGCGGGCGCGAGTTGAAATGCAGCGTACCCTGCCAGCCCCCAAAGGATGCCGCTGCGGGTGGTGATCCGAACGCCCTTTTCCTGCGCGAACGCCATTGCAGCAACCATCACGAAGGCAAAACCGATGTAGATCGTGCATGCGTAAAGTGCGGTCAGGCCGTTTCGGGCCCAGTCATGCTCGACTTCGATATCAGGGGTTGGCACAGTTACGTCACCGAAGTGGATAAGCATACCGCTTTCGTAAAGCTCGGCTTCCAGCAGAAGTGGCACAAGCATAGATATAGTCAACGCTGCGACGATTATTCCAGCAGCGAGACCAGCGAACAAAGCGCTGTAAACCAGATTTTTCAACATGGTTTAGTGACAGGCAAAGCCGATAGCGTGGCGCATATCGTGGGCTGTATCATGCAGCGTGGCTGAACTTGCGAAGCCAGCGATGAACAATACCGACAGACCCATGAACGCAACGAATGCGATCGAGATAAGGTTGGTATCGGATTTTATGGCCGTTTGTGTAGCAGTAGTCATTTTCAGTTCTCCTTACCGTCTTCCCCGACGGTGTTTGTTGACACATATGCGAGGCCGGTCTCCTGGCTTATGGTTTTTGGCTGGCATCGCCTTCCCGGTGTTACCCAGTGGCTTATGATGCCCGCTAACCACATACAGTCGCGGGGGCGGCTGCGGCTTTGGGCCCCGACTTGGGTAGTCCCTCAACGCATTCCCGTTTCATCCCCGAGTGCTTGTGCAAACATGTGGGGAACCTTGCAAAGTAAGCTTTCCGAGATTCGGGGTGCCAAGTCAAGGATTTTGCGTATAACCCCCTTGATAAATACAGAATCGTTGTCAATTACGTTGATATATTCTAATATACGAATGAATACTCAATCGGCATCCGTAGGTGCCAAAAACAAGGGGGAAACATGGCTGATTCATTATCAGACCGGATATTGGGCGAACTGTCCCAAATTGCGGTTGATGGCCTTAACGGAGATCTGGTTTCGCTGGGCCTGGTATCTGAAATCACGGAAACTGAGGGAAAAGTTATCTTTTCCATCACGATTCCAGATGAATTTCGCGGTAACTTCGACCCGATCCGCGACGACGCGCAAGCGCGTGTCGAAGCGATGGACGGGATTGATACTGCATTGGTCGTTCTGACCGCAGCCGTTGATGCGCCCGCCGCTGCCGAGCAGCCACCGCAGTTGCAGACATCCAAACCTGTCGGCCGTGATATGCGCCCGCTGTCGTCGGCTATCCCCGGCGTAGGTGCGGTCGTGGCGGTCGCCTCTGGTAAGGGCGGTGTCGGGAAATCTACGACATCGGCCAATATCGCGCTGGCACTGTCTTCCCTTGGTTTGCGGGTTGGTTTGCTGGATGCAGATATTTATGGCCCGTCAATTCCACGCTTAATGGGTGGTGACGGCCAGCTTGATATCGTTGATGAAAAAATCATCCCGAAGGATTCGTATGGCGTCAAAGTCATGTCGATGGGCTTCATGATGGAAGAGGACAAGCCGGTTATCTGGCGTGGTCCGATGATCGTTTCCGCGTTAATGCAGATGGTTCACGAAACCAACTGGGGTACGCTTGATGTGCTGATTCTGGATATGCCTCCGGGAACGGGTGATGCGCAGCTTACGATGGCGCAGCAGGTTCCTATGGCGGGTGCGGTTATCGTTTCCACGCCTCAGGATTTGGCGTTGATCGATGCGCGTAAGGGTCTGAAGATGTTCCAGGATGTGGACGTGCCAATCCTCGGGATTATCGAGAATATGAGCAACTTCATCTGCCCGCATTGTGGTGAAACATCGGATATCTTCGGCCATGGCGGCGCGAAGGACGAGGCGATCAAACTGGGTGTGCCGTTCCTTGGTGCGATCCCGTTGCATATGGATATTCGCATGCACTCGGATGATGGCAAGCCAACTGTGGTTGCTGAACCGGATGGGCCGCATACGAAAATCTATAAGGCTATCGCTTTGAACATCGCCACGCAGCTTCGCAATAGCGACGAATAAATAGACCGGCCCCTGCTTAACGGCAGGGGCCGAATTCTTTTAGGCTTCTCTCATCAACAGATATTCGAAGAACTTCATGCCGGCGATCCCGCCGACAACGATGAACGCGAATGTGATGTAGGAACCAAGCGCCATAGTCGATGCGCCGGAAACGGCCTGCCCGACGGTGCAGCCCAGCGCCACAACTCCGCCGATACCCATCAGCGCCGCACCAAACAGGTTGCGTGTGGTATCTTTGGTGTCTGCGAATGTCGCGATGGCGAATTTGCCGTGGATTATCGCACCAATGAACCCGCCAAGAAGTGCGCCGAGGGTCGTTACAACCGCAAAGCTTGGTGTTGCGTAAGCCGTGAAGCGCATCAGGTAATCGAGTGTGTCACCAGAGGGGCGAACATATGTTAGCGATGCGAGCGCGACTGGTACATCTGCGAAATCATCCTGCGCCAGCCCTGTCAAAAGCCACGCGGCGGTAACGCAAAGACCTATACCAACACCGGCGATGATGTGAACCGGCGAGGTACGAAACCCTTTGTCTTTAAAGATGTAGCCAAGGAATGCGGCCAGCACGACAACCAGAACGATGTTTCGCGCCATGCTGACATCAAGGCCAGTCAATGCCGCCAGAATATCGCCAGAGCGTTGTGAATCCAAACCGTAATCGGCAAGATTAATAGTAACTGGTGAGAAAATCGCGACGCGTAGCGGGCCAAGAAGACCACCGATTGTCATATAGCCAAAAATACCAACAACAACCAGAACTATCAAGGAACGCAAGTCGCCGCCACCTGCCCGCACCAGATTTCTGCTGGTGCAACCTCCGGCGAATACCATGCCGAAGCCGAAAATTAGGCCGCCAACGATGTTGCCAAGCCAGTTGAAGCTGGGTGTTAGGTATAAGGAGCCGCTTAGATCAGCGATCCCTGCCACCTCGATTATCGTTGCACCGATAATGGCTGTCGCGGTGGCCAAAAGCCACGAGCGGAAGCGGCGGTAGTCGCCGAAATTCATGATATCCGAAATGGAGCCCATAGTGCAAAAATTAGTTCTAAAGACGATGTAACCGAAAACGATTCCGATCATCAGGCCGCCAAATCCCACATAGAGTGCCGGTGACTCTATGATTAAATCCCTTAGTGCGTCGATCATAATACTTCCCTTGTTGCGTCATGCAGCTGCGCCCCAACCCGTAATTTGTAAACGGCTATTGGGTGGCAGGCAGTATAAAACATCATATTGTAATATGATAGTGTGTCTATTTCAGGGGATTTGAGGCGAGTAGTTTTAGGCCGTTTCTTCTACAGCAGGCTCAAAACAATAAATATCAGACAAAGTGCCCAGAATCCTTTCGGCCTCTTCGCTGGTGATCGAGTAAAAAATCGACTGCGCTTCGCGACGGGTAGAGACCAAATTTTCATAGCGAAGAATCGCCAGATGTTGTGACAAGGCTGATTGACCCAAGCCAACGAGTTTTTGCAATTCCTGCACGGAATGTTCACCTTGGGCAAGGTTGCATAGGATCAGCAGACGCCATTGATTCGACATCACACGCAACAACCCGCTTACCTCCGAAGCTTTTTCTTCCAACTGTGAAAGGTCCAGATTCTTGATCATGCCTCTAAAATCCTGTTTTGTATATGTACTTACTAATATACGAATTTCATAATATTACAAGGGTCTCCTGCTGCCTGCCTTCACGCAAGCCACAACAATTCCTTGTTTTGTTGACTCTTGGCAAATGATGGGTATTAGTTTATTCTAATTAAGGAATTTACAATATACAATCAAAGGGAGAAACCAACCATGCTGGACAGCGCAACCGACGGAAGCAATTCTAAAAGCATGTCGATTATCGTCACCAAAGGCACGCTTGATTGGGCATACCCGCCATTTATTCTTGGCACAACTGGTGCTGCGATGGATATGGATGTTACAATGTTCTTTACATTCTACGGCCTTGGATTGCTGAAAAAAGACATGAATTTGAAGTTGTCCACACTTGGCAATCCAGCGATGGAAATGCCTATGATGGGCAAGCACATGGCGATGCCAAATATCATCGGCGGCCTTCCTGGCGCTGATAAAGGCGTGACCGCTATGATGAAAAGTATGATGGCGAAAAAGGGCGTTGCTTCGATCGAAGACCTTCGCGAAGCTGCCGTTGAATCCGAGGTGCGCCTGATCGCATGCCAAATGACACTTGATCTGTTCGAGATTAAGGACACTGACCTGATTGACGGTGTGGAAATTGGTGGCGCGGCGACTGCCCTCGAAGTTGCGGGCAAAACAGACATCAACTACTTCATGTAAACTAAGTATCACACTAACGGAAAGGTGCTATTTCAAATGGCCGATCAAACACTAGACGCAAAAGGGCTTAACTGCCCACTTCCTATCATCAAAGCTAAGAAAGCGCTTAAAGGCATGTCTGCCAGTGAAATTCTGGCCATCGAATCCACAGATCCGGGTTCGGTTGCGGATTTTGCAGCGTTCTGCCGTCAGACTGGTAACGAGCTGGTAAGCTCTGAACAGTCCGGTGATGTTTACAACTTCGAGATCAAAAAATCCTGATCTGGCTGTTACTGATTAGTTAAAGCCCCGTCTGTTCAGGCGGGGTTTTTTCTTGCCTTGACGTTGGCGACTTGATGCAAGAAGCATTCGACCCAAGGGTTTGAGGCCGTGTTTCGCATGTGGCAAAACCCGGCCATCAAGTTGTTAACGACGATACCATCATGCGCCCCCGAAACCCCCGCACCGCGCTTGACGTCAAAGCCGAATTTGGTGTCGGCTGGCAGGTTATCTACTTTAGCATAGTGAAACTCATGCGCCTTGAACGCACCGCTATCGATTTGCCAAGGGCAATCACCCGAGGGGCTTAACCGCGTATGCCCACGCCCCTGTGGGCGTTCGCACATAACCGCGTCTCCGGGGATAACACCGACCATTTCGTGTTTGTTGCCCTGCCATTCCAATGTCTCGCATAGATACATCAAGCCGCCACACTCGGCGTATGTTGGCAGGCCCCCCTCGATAGCTTGCTTGATTTCATGTCGCATGTCGGCATTTGCTTCAAGTTTGGCCATTGAGGTCTCGGGAAATCCGCCACCGATAAACAGGCCATCTATGTCAGGCAAATGTGCATCGTTTATGGTATCAAAAAACACCAACTCTGCACCCGCCGCTTCAAACGCCTCAAAATCATCAGGGTAGTAAAATCCGAAAGCGGTATCCCGTGCCACCCCTATCCGAAGCCCTTTCGCAATCACATCGACCGGCGCGGCATGTGCAATTTCCAGTTCCGGTGCTGAAGCTGCGATCGCAATCAGTGCATCAAGGTCAATCGAATCTGCCATTGTGCGCCCCAGCGTATCAATCAACCCTTCGATCCTACCTGTCTCGGAAGGTGTCGTCAGGCCCAGATGGCGTTCACCAATTTCAAGATCGTTGCTTCGGCCAACTGCACCCAGAACGGGAATGTCGGTGTACTCTTCGACTGCGGCTCGTAGTTTACCTTCATGGCGTGGACCACCGGTTTTATTCAGAATGACGCCTGCGATATTCACGCCTGCATCGAAAGCCTGATACCCCATCAACAACGGAGCAATCCCGCGTGTGGTACCGGTCGTATCCACGACCAACACCACCGGCGCCTTAATCAATTTGGCCATTGCTGCATTGGAATCCGCGCCGTGCAGATCAACTCCGTCATACAAACCTTTGTTGCTTTCAATGATCGAAATGTCCGCACCCCTTGCGCGGCTGCCAAGAAGGTGGCGGACTTCTCCTTCGTTCATTGTATTGAAATCGAGGTTATAGCAAGGTCGCCCGCTGGCCAGCCCAAGCCACATCGGGTCAATATAATCGGGGCCTTTTTTAAAGGTCTGAACC
>DFBD01000121.1:0-4456 GCA_002367255.1 Rhodobacterales bacterium UBA3089
GATATGGAGCGGATCAACATGACCGATTCCGCCGAGCTGATCGCCAAGAAGCTGAAGAAAGCCAAGACTGACCCACAGCCATTGCCCGATAATCTGGATGATCTTGCTGGCCGCCCTGAGGCGCGGAATCTGGTGGATATCTATGCGGCGCTTTCGGATCAGACTGCCGAGGCGGTGATAACCGAATATGCGGGCGCGCAATGGGGCCGTTTCAAGCCTGCACTGGCGGAATTGGCGGTTGATAAACTATCGCCTATCTCCACCCGTATGGCGGAGTTGATGGACGACCCAGCGGAAATCGACCGGATTTTGGCCAAAGGCGCGGATAAAGCCGCGGCAATTGCCGAGCCGATTTTGGACAAGACCTACGATATCGTTGGATTTGTTCGCAGCCGCTAAAAAATATCGGAGCAGAAGATGGGTTATCCCAAGTTGGTTCCAGAACTCTACTGCTCCGACCTCAGCGCAAGTCTGGCGTTCTATGTTGATTTGATTGGCTTCAAGATTATGTATGACCGACCCGAGGACGGGTTTGCCTATCTTGATTACGACGGGGCGCACCTGATGTTGGAGGAAACTCCTGAAGGGTCAACATCTGACCGATCTTGGTGGACGGCCAAACCGGAAAAACCCTACGGGCGCGGTATTAATCTACAAATCGAGGTTTCCGACGTCGACGTCCTTTATATAGCCGTGAACCAAGTCGCTCACCCTCTGTTTCGTCCAATGGAGGATCGGTGGTACCGGATGGATGCTGCCGAAACAGGTGTGCGGCAGTTTCTGGTGCAGGACCCTGACGGGTATCTTTTACGGTTTTTCTCCGATCTGGGCGAGCGACCGTTTGCAACCTAGGTGGACCATCTGCCGCACTCGAAACTTGTGCTCTCCTGCATTACATGCAAAAAAGCGAATGTAATGCAGGAGAGATACAATGCAAAAGATATTCAAACTGTTTCAGGTTCTGGCCGTGATGATTTTCGCCGGAACTGCCGCCAACGCGGAAATCGCGAAGATGACGCCGGATGTGGCGCGTGAAGCTGCGCTGGCAGGCGAGCTGGTTCTGATTGATATTCGCCGCCCTGAAGAATGGGCTGAAACCGGTGTGCCCGACGTAGCATTGCTGGCGGATATGACCAGCCGCGATTTTCTGGCGAAGATCACCGCGATCCGTTTGGAAAACCCCGATATTCCGTTGGCGTTTTCGTGCCGCACGGGGAACCGCTCGAACTATCTGACGGGCGAGTTGGAAAAACTTGGGTACTCGGGTTTGATCGACGTGGTCGGCGGTATGTCTGGCTCGCGGGCTGACAGGGGCTGGGCTAAACGTGGTTTGCCAATACGGCCAGCTGCGGGCGCTATTCATCCGGTGATCACGGTGACGCAGCCATAAGTGCGCAGTTGCGCACAGGGTTAACATCGGCGATGATAGCCTCAACCAAACAAATACGGAGACATAGCTTTGCGTAAATTCCTTGTAGTCATGGACGACAGCCCCGAATTCCTGAACGCGATGCGTTTTGCCGCCATTCGTGCGAAGAAAACCGGTGGCGCAGTCGTCATTCTTGGCATCGTTGCCCCCGAAGAATTCCAGCACTGGATAGGTGTTGGCGAAGCCATGCGTGCCGAAGCGCGTGAGCGGATCGAGGAGCATTTCAAAGTGTTCCACAGATGGATGGTCAGCAAAGAAGGCATGGAGCCGGAGCTGGTTATTCGCGAAGGTCAAAAAGCAACCGAGGTGCTTGCCCAGATCGAAGAAGATCCAGAGGTCGGTATTCTTGTGCTAGGCGCAGGGGCAACAGGCGAAGGTCCGGGGCCGCTGGTAACGGAACTGGTTGCGCGACAGACTGCGGACATGTCTGTGCCGATCGTGGTTGTGCCAGGTGGCATGACTAAGGAGCGGATTATCTCGGTTTCTTAAAGGTTCGTTAATGTCCATTGATCCTGTCCGATTTCGGGCGGGGATAAGTGGACCGGTTTTGCATTGGGCAGCGTGCTGGCCAAGCCCAGTTGCATGTGGGCGTGGACGGGCCAGAATACGGCGCCGTGGGCGACGATCAGGGGGGTCCCCTCGTTTTCCAGCACTTCGTTGATGGCGGCAAAGACGCGGGCGGTGAAGTCGATGTAGGATTCGGCCTTTTCCATTGTCATGCCGTTTCGCCAATCGTCGGTGAAGCCGTTTTTTGGGTTTAACTGCCCCTCGTAAACGCCGAAGTTAACCTCTTGCAGGGTGTCCATGCCTGTGATGGGCAGGTTTAATCCTTCGTTAACGATGTCCGCCGTGACCCGCGCCCGTTGCAGGGTGCTGCTGTAGATGTGGGTGATCGGTAAACCGGACATTAACGCCTTGGCGGTATGTGCTTGTGCTATACCGGTTTCGTTTAACGGGACGTCCATTTGCCCCTGAAAACGGTGTTCCGCGTTCCAATCGGTTTGACCGTGGCGGATATAGTAAAATGGTTTGCGAATAATCATGCGAAGGTTCTAAGCAGAGAGGCGATTTAGCGCAACTTAGAAACATTCCAGCATACTTGACTTTTTTGGTCAGACACGCCATTTACAAGGCTAGTTCTGAAAGGGCCAATTATGTTTATCCAAACCGAATCCACTCCGAATCCTGCGACGTTGAAATTCTTACCGGGTCAGGCGGTTTTATCTGCTGGTACTGCCGATTTTCCGAGCGCGGTTGCTGCGGCTTCCTCGCCTCTCGCGACGCGGGTGTTTACGGCAGAGGGCGTCGTCGGCGTTTTCTTCGGGCCGGATTTCGTGACTGTGACCAAACGCGATGATGTTGACTGGTCACATATCAAACCTGCAATTCTGGGTGCTATTATGGAGCATTATCAGTCTGGCCAGCCAGTTATCGCGGATGAAAGCGGTAATGTTGGCCACGCGGATCATGACGGGCCGGATGAAGGCATCGTAAAGCAGATCAAGGAGCTGTTGGACACACGCGTTCGTCCCGCTGTGGCGCAGGATGGTGGCGACATTACGTTCCACGGGTTCGAAAAAGGCGTTGTTTATCTGCATATGCAGGGCGCTTGTGCTGGATGTCCGTCTTCGACGATGACGTTGAAAAGCGGGATCGAGAACCTGTTGAAACACTACATTCCTGAAGTGGTAGAGGTGCGTGCGATTGCCGCCTAAGCCACTGATTTTATCATTTGATACCTCGGTCGCGCATTGTGCGGCCGCTTTGGTTTCTGGGGATCAGATTCTGGGCTGTCAGTCGGAAGCGTTACAAAAAGGACAGGCTGAACGCCTGATTCCCATGCTTGAAGAAGTGCTGAAAGGTGCTGGCAAAAGCTGGAGTGATCTTGATTTGATTGCTGTCGGGGTTGGGCCGGGGAATTTTACCGGTGTTCGGATTGCGGTTTCAACGGCGCGAGGCTTGGCGTTGTCGCTTGGCGTTCCGGCGGTCGGGGTTTCGGTGTTCGAAGCGTTGGCGTTTGGAGCCAATGGCCGTGTTACGATCTCGCGGGATGCGCGGCGCGGGATGGTTTTCTCGCAGATGTTCGAGGATGGCGGGGCGGTTTCTGATCCGGTGATGGCCGAGGGGGTTGTAGACGATGCGGTGATTGATCCGGTGAAAATTGCGTTTAGTGCGGCGGGCAAGGGTGGCGGGACGCCTCCTGCGCCGCTGTATTTGCGGTCGGCCGATGCGGGGTTGCCGTCGGACCCGCCACCAACGATTTTGCCATGAAAATGGTTGAGCTGGCCAAGATCCACGGTGCGAGCTTTTCATACGCACCGCGACCTTGGACGGCTGGCGAGTTCGATTCGCTGCTGACGTCCCCTAACATCAAACTGTTCGAACAGGCCGGAGGCTTTGCGATATTCCGTTTTGCCGGACCGGAGGCCGAGTTGTTAACTATTGCGGTTGATCCAACCTATAGGCGGCAAGGTATTGCCACGAAGTTAATGCTAAGAGGGCATGAAGCCGCTAAATCGGCGGGTGTGGAGGAGGTATTTCTGGAGGTTTCCCAAGAGAACCCCCATGCAAAATCCCTTTATGAACAATTCGGATATGAAGTTCGGGCCATCCGAGAAAACTACTATTCTGTACCAGATGCCCAAAAAATAAACGGGTTAGTGATGAGATGCACGCTATAGGGTGAACTAACCTCGCGGAAACATGGATAATTCGTGAATTAACCGTTGACCCCTGACGTGCCTGCCCTTTTACTGTTGCCACAAGTATTTCTGCCTCATGTTGGCGGGTGGCGCAGGCCATCGGCCAGTTGGGGCATTTTTGAGTGTATGATGACCATAAGGAGAAAATAATGAAACTCATCAAATCGCTAATCGGTGCTGCGGCTTTGGCCACAGCGGCAACGACAGCATTCGCGCAGGCAAATCCGGCGATCATTTTCGATCTCGGCGGTAAATTCGATAAATCGTTCAACGAAAGCTCCTTTGAGGGTGCCGAGCGTTTCAAAGCTGAAACCGGCATTGAATA
>DFBD01000121.1:4547-9706 GCA_002367255.1 Rhodobacterales bacterium UBA3089
CTTGACGTGGTTGCGCAGGAATTCCCTGACACGAGCTTCGTAATCATCGATATGGTTGTTGATCAGCCAAACGTTCGTTCGGTTCTGTTCTCGGCGCATGAGGGTTCCTACCTTGTAGGTATGTTGGCTTCGATGGCTTCCGAAACCGGCACAGTTGGTTTCATCGGCGGCATGGACATCCCGCTGATCAGCCAGTTCGGTTGTGGCTATGCACAGGGCGCACGCGCAGACAATCCTGATGCGGTTATCTTGCAGAACTCTGTTGGTACAACAGGCGCAGCATGGAACGACCCTGTAAAAGGTGGCGAGCTTGCAATGGCACAGTTCGAGCAAGGCGCTGACGTGATCTTCGTTGCGGCGGGCGGTACTGGCCGTGGTGTTCTTCAGGCAGCGGCTGACGCTGGCAAACTGGGCATTGGTGTGGATTCGAACCAGAACTACATGCAACCAGGTAGCGTTCTGACCTCGATGGTTAAGCGCGTTGACGAAGCTGTTTACAAAGCGTTCAACGATGTGAACAACGGCGAATTCACTGCCGGTTTCAACATCATGAACCTTTCCAACAACGGTGTTGGCTGGTCCCTGGACGAGCACAATGATGCGCTTGTAACTGACGAAATGCGTGCTGCTGTTGCTGCTGCGACTGCAAAAATCATTTCTGGCGAAACTGTTGTTTACGACTTCATGTCCGACAACACTTGCCCGGTTGAGTAAGTCAAAGTGACCGTGGAAACACAAACGCAGGGGCGGTCGGAGACGGCTGCCCCTGTTGCTCCGGCGATCGAACTGATTGGTGTGAGCAAGAGCTTTGGCCCCGTTCAGGCCAATAAAGACATCGACATGAACGTCGCCAAGGGCGCAATTCATGGCATTGTCGGGGAAAATGGCGCGGGTAAATCGACCCTGATGTCAATCCTCTATGGATTTTACAAAGCAGACGCGGGCGAGATCAAGATCAACGGTGTAACAACCGAGATCACGGACAGCCACGCCGCGATTGCTGCCGGTATCGGGATGGTGCACCAGCATTTCATGCTTGTTGAGCCCTTCACCGTTCTGGAAAATGTTATTATGGGGGCCGAAGATGGCCCATTGCTGCGACCGTCGCTTAACAAGGCTCGCAAGGTTTTGATGGAGCTGGCGGCGGAATACGAGCTTGACGTTGACCCCGATGCAATCGTCGGTGATTTGTCCGTTGGGTTCCAGCAGCGCGTTGAAATTCTTAAAGCCCTATACCGTGAGGCGGACATCCTGATTTTGGATGAACCGACAGGGGTTTTGACACCGGCCGAGGCTGATCACCTGTTCCGGATTCTGGAAAACCTTAAATCACAGGGTAAGACGATTGTTCTGATTACCCATAAACTGCGCGAGATTATGGCGGTGACCGATACGGTTAGTGTGATGCGGCGCGGCAAGATGACGGCGACAGTAAAGACATCCGAAACATCCGCCAGCGAGTTGGCGGATCTGATGGTTGGTCGTCACGTGTTGCTTGAGGTGGATAAGTCTGACGCGGAACCGGGTGAGACGATCCTTGAGGTGAAGAACCTTTGCGTGACTGATTTCCAAGGTGTAAAGAAGCTGAAAGATGTTTCGTTGCAACTGAAGGCTGGCGAAATCCTGGGCGTTGCCGGTGTGGCTGGTAACGGCCAATCGGACCTGCTGAACATCCTTGGCGGGATCGAGGCAGCAGACAGCGGCGAAGTTATCATGAAGGTCGACTCGATTGATCTTTCCAAAAAAGCCAGTGCCGCGATGCGCCGCGAGCGTGGCATCGGCCATGTTCCCGAAGATCGCCACGCGCTGGGCTTGGTTATGGCGTTCCAGACATGGGAAAACGCGGTGTTCGGGTATCACAATAATCCGGAATTCAGCGGAAAGTTTGGATTGGCCGATCAAAAGGTCATGATGGAAGACACCAAGCGCAAGATCGAGAAGTACGATATCCGCCCGACCAACCCGCATTTGCTGGCGCAAAATTATTCCGGTGGTAACCAACAGAAGATCGTTATCGCCCGCGAGATCGAGAATAACCCCGACGTATTGTTGGTTGGCCAGCCGACCCGCGGGGTGGATATCGGTGCGATTGAATTCATCCACAAACAGATCGTGGCGCTACGCGACGAAGGCAAAGCGGTACTTCTGGTATCAGTGGAGCTTGAGGAAATTCTGGCGCTGTCGGACCGCATCGTTGTGATGTTTGATGGCGTTATTCAGGGCGAACGTATGCCCAAGGAAACAAATGAACAGGAACTCGGCATGTTGATGGCCGGTGTTGATCCGGAGGCATCGGCATGAACAAGGGATTACCTAAATGGGCGGATATCATACTGATTCCGTTTCTTAGTCTGATGCTGGCGTTTCTGGTTTCAGGTCTGGTTGTGATGTTTATCGGCAAAGACCCGATCGAGGCCGTGAAGGTCATGGTTTCGGGTGCGCTGGGCAAATATGGCATCGGGTACACGCTCTATTATACCACCAGCTTTATCTTTACGGGTCTTTCTGTCGCGATCGCTTTCCACGCACGGATGTTCAACATCGGCGGCGAGGGGCAAGCGGGCATCGGCGGCGTCGGAGTTGCGGCAGTTCTGCTGTCAGTTGCTTGGCCACATTGGACGATTGCGATTATCGCGGCCTCGCTAGGTGCGATGGCTTTCGGGGCGGCTTGGGCCGCTATTCCAGCGTATTTGCAGGCGAAACGTGGATCGCACATCGTTATTACGACGATTATGTTCAACTGGATTGGCTCCGCGTTGATCGTGTATCTGCTGGTTGGGCCAATGCAAGCGCCGGGCATGGTACCTGAAACGCTGGGCTTCTCGGCTGGTTCGTCCATTCCGACGTTGCACGATATTATTCCTGCGTTTGATAAGCACGCGCCTGCGAACGTTAGCTTGTTCCTGGCACTATTCGCAGCCTTCGGGGTTTGGGTGCTGATCTGGAAAACACGGCTGGGATATGAAATTCGCGCCTTCGGGCATTCCGAGAAAGCGGCGATTTATGCGGGCATAAAGCCTGTGAAGATCATCATGGTTGCGATGCTGGTATCCGGTGCTTTGGCAGGCATGATGGCCGTGAACACGGTGCAAGGTGAGGCCGAACGTCTGATTCTGGACACGGTGCAAGGCGCCGGTTTCGTAGGTATCGCGGTGGCCTTGATGGGCCGCTCGCATCCGGTGGGGGTCGTTTTGGCGGCTTTCCTGTTTGGCATCCTTTATCAAGGCGGTGGCGAGCTGTCGTTCGCGATGGGTATCCCGCGCGAGATGATTGTGGTTATTCAGGCCCTCGTCATCATGTTCGTGGGTTCGCTTGAAAATATGGTTAGAATTCCGGTCGAACGTATGTTCGTGCGGTTCAATAAAGGAGCTGCGTGATGGATTTCGATACAATACTACAACTTCTCGATTCCGCAGTTCGGTTGTCGACTCCGTTGTTGCTGGCCTGTTTGGCTGGTTTATATTCCGAGCGTTCGGGTATTTTCGATATTGGTCTTGAGGGCAAGATGTTGGCCGGCGCGTTTGCCGCCGGTGCGATGTCCGCCTATGCCGGTATGCCGGTCGCTGAAGGCGGGCTGGGCATGACATGGGGCATGGCGTGGATGGGCGCGGCGGCAGCGATTGCAGTTTCCATTGTGCTGGCGTTGATACACGGGTTCGCATCGATCACGTTGCGCGGCAACCAGTTGATTTCAGGCGTTGCGGTTAACTTTTTCGCAGCGGGGTCTACGGTTTTGATCGGGCAATACTGGTTCCATTCGGGCGGGCAGACACCCGCACTTTCGGGTAACCAACGGTTCGAGGCGATTACCTTGCCGTTTGCGGAGGCGCTGGACAGCGTTCCTGTTTTGGGTCCGATTTATCATGATCTGATTTCCGGTCACAACATTCTGGTTTACATGGCTATCGGCGCTGTACCGCTGACATGGTGGTTGTTGTTCCGCACGCGTTTCGGCCTTCGCCTTCGCGCGGTTGGGGAAAACCCCGGGGCGGTGGATACGGCTGGTATCTCGGTCGTTCGGCAACGGTATTCGGCGGTTTTGATCGCGGGCTTGTTGTGCGGATTGGCGGGGGCCTACCTTAGCCTTGGTACATCTGCGGCGGGTTTCGTTAAGGATATGAGCGCCGGTAAAGGCTTCATCGCGCTAGCCGCGCTGATCTTTGCAAAATGGCAGCCGAAATCGGCGCTGTTTGCGTGTCTGTTGTTTGGCTTCCTGGAGGCCGTTGGCAACAGGTATCAGAGCATTGACCTAGGCGCTTTTGTGGTTCCGGTGCAGTTCATGCAGGCATTGCCATACATCCTGACCGTGGTGATTCTCGCTGGCTTTATCGGTAAAGCGATACCGCCAGCAGCGGGTGGCGAGCCATATGTGAAGGAGCGGTGATCACTTATATGCGATAATTGGCATATAAATGCGAAAACGCTCCGATTTGTCGCAGTTGGGCGCTAGCCTTTTATAATGGGGTTGATGTAGAGGGAATGCATACAACCTCTTCTTAGGTGAACCCATGCAAATTTATCTTCCTATCGCCGAAATGTCGGTGAACGTATTCCTGTTGATTGGCCTTGGCGGGCTGGTCGGCATTCTGTCCGGCATGTTCGGCGTTGGTGGTGGCTTCTTGATGACGCCACTGCTTTTCTTCATTGGCATCCCTCCGGCTGTTGCCGTTGCGACCGAGGCGAACCAGATTGTGGCGTCGTCCTTTTCCGGCGTTCTTGCGCATGTGAAAAAGAAAACCGTTGATTTCAAGATGGGCACTGTTCTGTTGCTTGGCGGTTTGCTTGGTGCGGCGATTGGTGTTCAGGTCTTTAAATACCTCAAGGAAATCGGACAGGTTGATCTGTTGATCACGCTTTCCTACGTGGTTTTCCTTGGCATGATCGGTAGCCTGATGTTTATCGAGAGCCTTGGCGCGATCCGTCGTTCCAAGAAATCGGCGCCACCCAAGAAAATTAAACGCCATAACTGGATCCACGGGTTGCCGTTCAAAATGCGGTTCCGTACTTCGAACTTGTATATCAGCGCGATCCCACCGTTTCTGGTTGGTGCGCTGGTTGGTGTATTGGCCGCAGTCATGGGTGTCGGCGGCGGGTTCATCATGGTGCCTGCGATGATTTATGTACTGGGGATGCCAACGAAAGTGGTTATTGGAACGTCG
>DFBD01000121.1:9833-14899 GCA_002367255.1 Rhodobacterales bacterium UBA3089
TGCGTATCTTGCTGGCGATTATGGTGCTTGGCGTTTGTCTGAAGCTGGGTCTTGATCTGGTTCTGACACCTTCCGAGCTGTTCTCTATTGGCGCAGGGGGTCACTGATATGCGCGTTATATACCTTATCATCGGACTGTTTGCGGCAACGATAGCCAGCGCACAAGAAACAGTAGTTTCCGAGCTTAGCCAAGATGGTGTGTCGATTACGGCGACTTTTGACGGCTCAGAGATTTTCCTGTTCGGGGCGATCAAGCGCGATGCGCCAGTTAACGTCAGTGCCGGCAAACTTGATGTTATTATCGAGGTTTCCGGCCCACCGACCGAGACGTTGGTGCGTCAAAAAGAACGCAAAGCTATCATCTGGGTGAACGCTGAATCCGTCGAAATCGATCGCGCGCCAAGCTATTATTCCATCGCGGCCACTGGCCCGCTGGAAGAATTGGTGACCGAAAGCGAACGTTCATTGCGAAACCTTGGTCTGGATTACGCGGTTCGTGTGGCAGACGAGGCTGATGAAGAGTTCCGCGAAGCGGTTATTCGCCTCCACCAAAAAAACGGCACCTATGCTTCCGAGATCACGCCGATAACGCTGACCGAGGAAACGCTATTCACCACTAAGCTGGCGATGCCTGTGAACGTGGTCGAGGGGGAGTACACCGTCAAGACGATGTTGGTTCGTGACCAGCAGGTTATCAGCACCGCCACTTCGACGATCACGGTTCGCAAAACCGGTATCGAGAAGTGGTTGTATGATTTGGCGCACGAGCAGGCGTTTCTCTATGGTGTTATGTCTTTGGTGCTGGCGTTGATCGCGGGCTATGGGGCATCTGAAATCTTCCGCCGTATTCGCGGCTAATTAATCTTCCGATCCCGTCAATTCCATTGGCGGGACCGGAGTTTCAAGATCGGCAATGCCCAGCGGTTCTGTTGGACGGGCCAGCATATAACGGGTCACCCAGCGCAATCGCGTTTCGGCCCGTGTGATGGCCACATAGGCCAACCTTTTCCACATCGCTATCCCTGCCTCGGACCTGCCTGAACGGTAGGCTGCATAGATGTCCGGTGCGAACAGTTGCACCTCCGGCCATTGGGAACCCTGCGCCTTGTGGATTGTGACCGCCGCGCCATGCAGGAAAGTTGCCCCCATGCGGGCAGCCGACGGGATGAAGGGTTCTTCGCGATCAGGTGCCTCGATCTGGATGATGGTCGCGGCGTTAACACGGGGGTCTGCGGCGCCTGTTACGTGCAGGCGCGAGAACCCCGGTTTGCGCCCCGGGCCAAGGTAGATGGTTTGCGCGCCTTTGATCAATCCGCGTGCTTCGAGGTCGATACGCTTTTTGCGATGTTTGATCGGCAGCTCGATACCGTCGCAAATCAGGGGTTCGCCTGAAAGCAGGGAATCTTCGGGGGCGTCATAGGCGGTTCTGAATGCATGGATCAGGCGGATGCGCGTGGCGTTTCGCCAGACCAGAACGGGGGAGCGTGCCATAAGTGTTGCGTCAACGCGCGGTGTGACGATCACGCGGTCGTCTTTGGCGGCGGCCGCTTCGACCATGCGTTCGAATTCGGGGAAATCCAGTTTCGGATCGCCCAGCGCGTGGGCCAGATCGAGGATCGGATTGCCTGCTTCTTGGCGGTGGATGCGGTGCAGGGTCAGCTTCTTGTTTTCAGGCAGTTTGTCGAAACTCATGTTGCCGGATTGGCCGACCGGAGCCAACTGTGCAGGGTCGCCGAACATAATGAGGGTCGAGAAAATTTCGCGCAGGTCTTCGAGTTGTCTGTCGTCAATCATCGAGGATTCGTCGATAAACCCGATGTCTAACGGATCATCGCGCCGTGACCAGCCTGTGATGAAATCGGACCCGCGCAAACCAGCGGCGGCCAGTGCGCCGGGGATGGATTTGTGCGTTTGGTAAAAGGCGAACGCGCGGTCAAGCGCGGCGTCGGTTAGGCCTTCGATTTCGGGGCGTTCTTCTGCACCCTCCAACCAGTCCGCGATTTTTTCGTATTCGGGGTCGTAGACGGGGGTGTAAATAATGCGGTGAATGGTGGTCGCCGGTACACCGTGGCTACGCAGGACGCTGGCAGCCTTATTGGTAGGCGCCAAAATCGCGAGGGAGCGTTTGTCTTTACGCTTCGTGCTTTCATAATCAGGCGAGATGGTTTCGACGCCCGCGTCATTCAGCGCCTCGACCAGTTTGGACAAAAGCATGGTTTTACCGGAACCGGCTTTGCCCAATACCGCCATAACGTGGGTTTTTCCGGTGCTGCTCGGCGTTAATGTGCCGTTATCCAGATCGACGCCAGCGCCTTTCAGGACGTCAGAGATTGCATCGAATGCCTGCGCTTGGTCTTCTGAAAATTTCATGCGGTCCTGCTGCCCTGTCTTTTAGATTATTCTAACCGGACAGGGCGGCATTTGCCAGCCTTAGGCAGCGATTGCGACGGGGGTGAACGCGTTATCGGGGAAGGATTGGTCGAACCAGTACTCCACCAGTTCCGGCGCGATGCGGGACTTGCGGCAGATGTTGGCTTTGACCTTGGCATTGATGGGCCATAGGCAGACGGAGATTTCTTCGCGCTCTTCGCCGCTGGTGCCAATCACGTCTGGAATCCAACCAATGCGGCGGTAGATTGGCAAAGTGTGCGAATATACGACGCCGATGGAGCTTTCGAGGCCGAAGCGAACGCCGAGTTCGCAACCTGACAGGATTAACGAAGCGGCGACTTTGCTTTGGCCATCGGTCAGGCGGGGGGATATGCAGAAACGGGTGCATTCCCAAATGACGGGGCTGATGATTTTTATACCTGCGAGATCGCTGAAATGGTCGTTAACCATGGTTGGGCCAACAGTCGGAAGGACGCGGATGGAGCCGCCATGGGTTCCGTCAGGTGCCTCCCAAATCGCGTAAAGGGGATTCATCGCATCGTATTCGTCGATTTCATAGCCGTTCTCATCGACGGTCACATCCCAGCCGTGGCGAACTTTAAACTGTCCGGCGCGGTCTTTGAACATGGTATCTTTGAGAAGGGGGAAATTGTCTAGCTGGTCGGCGTATATGTATTTGATCAAAGCGGGCTCCGTTCGGTTGCGTTTCGAACAGGAGTACTTCGAATATGGTTAACACTTGTCGAACGGTCGCAGCTTTAGCTTTTGGCGCAACGATCTAGACCGCTATCACCCCACGGGCGAGCGCGATGGCGACGGCGTGCGTTGTATTCAAGGCGCCGAGTTTGTAACGGGCTGAGTCCACGTATACGCGTAAGGTATGTTCCGAAATTTCGAGGACTTCCGCCACCTTCCCACGGCTTAATCCAATGCCGAGGTATTTGAGAACGTCGAGTTCGCGAGGGGACAGTTCACGACCCTCGATGGGGTCAGTAGTGTGCGTGGCGGCCAGCGCTTTTTGGTGAAAGTAATGAGATATCAGCATGAAATCATGTGCATTTTCCTCTAGGTAGCGATCCCACCCTGGGTCATTGCTGTCGTGGTTAATGGCGAAAATGGCTGCCTGGCCGTTTGGACCCCGGATTGGGATGGTGTAGCCTTGCCGCCCGACGCCGAAATCCACCGCTTCGTTAAAAAACGATCGGGTGCGCTTGCTGGACCAGTCCAGACGCTTCCAATCCAAGGGATTGAATTGAAGCAACGCCCCGCGCACAACGGGGTCGATTAGCATGTAGTTTTGGTCTTCGTAGTGCTGCGCCCATTTGGGGTCGTAAGTGGACGACACAAACGGTAATCCGTTTAGATTGGTCGCCAGATAGGACATGTTCTTAACGTCGTAAGTGTCGCGCAGGACGTCAGCCAGCGATGATAAATCGTCAACTGTATTGGTTGTGTCCAACCGTTCCAGAAATGTTTCCAGCTTTCGTGCCATTTACCCCTACATCTACTACCTGATTACTATGCGTGCGAATCTCTATCGAGGCCACAAGAATGGCATCGTCGAGGTGTTCTGCTAATTCCAACATGGCTTGCTTCGCTGCGAAATTTCGCAGATCGGCCAGAACATCAATCATCCATTTGTTGGTCATAGCAGTACCCGTATAGGTTGTAAACACATTGGTGCGCTAAGCTTGCAGAATAGTATGAATAGATACTACTCGCCAATTTGCCCTCCCCAATTTTAGGGAGGGCTCTAAAATTAACCCATTGATAAATAATGGTTTTGAATGCGGTGCCTTATTTCCGCCATTATCCAAATGGTGAATAATGGTGAAAGGCTAAAATCACGCAGATCCAACCTCTATCGCGTCTTCCAACGTGCGCAATCCGGTTGTCGGGGCACTGACGAGGACGGCCATGTTGCCGGGCTTATGTTCGTTTGCCAGCATTTTCATGTGGGCGGTGGGGATGTCGGCCCATGGGAACACCTCGGACATGGAGGGGTCTAGGCGGCGTTCCAGCATCAACTGGTTGGCGGAACTGGCCTGTTTGAGGTTGGCGAAGTGGCTGCCTTGAATGCGTTTCTGGTGCATCCACAAGTACCGCGCGTCCACAGTCAGGTTGTAGCCCGTGGTGCCCGCGCAGATCACGACCATGCCACCTTTTTTGCACACGAAAGTCGAAACCGGAAAGGTCGCCTCGCCGGGGTGTTCGAATACCATGTCGACGTTGTTGCCTTTGCCTGTGATATCCCAGATGGCTTTGCCGAACTTGCGGGTTTCGTTGAACCAGTCTTTATATTCAGGTGTGTTTACGGTGGACATCTGGCCCCAGCAATTGAAGTCTTTGCGGTTGATAACGCCCTTTGCGCCGAGGCCGAGTACGAATTCGCGCTTGTCTTCATCCGAAATCACGCCGATGGCGTTGGCGCCTGCGGTGTTGATTAGCTGGATCGCGAAGGAACCCAGCCCGCCGGATGCGCCCCAGACCAATACGTTTTGGCCAGGTTTTAGGGTGTGCGGGCGGTGGCCGAACAGCATGCGATAGGCCGTTGCCAAGGTTAGCGTGTAGCACGCGCTTTCTTCCCAAGTCAGGTGTTGTGGGCGGTGCATTAACTGTTGGGCTTGCACGCGCGTGAACTGGGCGAACGATCCGTCCGGTGTTTCATAACCCCA
>DFBD01000133.1:0-2938 GCA_002367255.1 Rhodobacterales bacterium UBA3089
GTTCAAACTGCTGGCTCATTCGCCCTGCCCCTCAAGAAATTCTTTCACGCCTTGCGCTACCTGACGGCACGCGATCTCGTCGCCAATGGTTATTCGTAACCCTTCGGGGAAGCCATAGCCACCAACTTTACGCACAATCAACCCGCGTAGGCGTAAAGCCGCGTCACAGCCTTCGGCCAATTCGGGCGTTGCGAACCGCACCAGAATGAAATTTCCGTGGCTTTCGTCGATCTTTAGACCAAGCGCCGTTAACTTTTCGGTAAGCCAACCACGCCACTGCGTATTCGCCACTTTGCACTTGGCGGTATACGCCTCATCCAGCACCGCCGCCTCTGCTGTGGCCAGCGCAGCACCGGACAGGTTGAACGGCCCACGCACCCGGTTAAGCGCATCAATAATATGCGCAGGGCCATACCCCCACCCGATCCGCAAACCGCCCAGCCCATAAAGCTTCGAAAACGTCCGCGTCATCACAACATTGTCCCGCGCCTCGATCACGGCCAGCCCCGCGTCGAAACCCTCATCATCAACGAATTCAACATACGCCCCGTCCAGAACCAGTATCGCCTGTTCCGGCAAGCCTTCGGCCAACCGTGCGACTTCATCGCCGGAAATCATCGTCCCCGTCGGGTTGTTGGGATTGGCAATAAACACCAGCTTGGTCTTGTCGGTACACGCCGCCAATAACGCATCCACATCTGTGCGCCGATTGTCTTCCTTAACCTCCACCGGAGTCGACCCCGCCGCCAACGCCGAAATGCGGTACATGGCGAACCCGTGTTCGGTATACAAAACCTCGTCCCCGACGCCAGCGTAAACCTGACACAAAAACGCAATGATTTCGTCCGACCCAGCGCCGCAAATCACCCGCGCCGGATCCACCCCGTGCACCTGCCCGATGGCTGCGCGCAAATCCGCATGATCCGTCGAAGGGTAAACCGCCAACTCGCCCGAGGCCGCCTTATACGCCTCGGCCGCCTTAGGGCTGGCCCCATAAGGATTCTCGTTCGAGCTAAGCTTGGTGACTTTATTCGTCGTTCCCGCAAGTTTACCTTCACCGCCCACATAAAGCGCGATGTCCAGAATACCGGGTTGCGGGCGTATAGTCGGATGCGTTTCGGTCATAGTAATTCCCTCGTGTTACCGCCCTTCTACCCGCCGCTTGCATTCTTTGCTAGCGGCAACAGGGGATTTGTGTTCAAGCTACGCAGTCAGCTCAACTTTGGTGCCCCTCATGTCCTCACCTGCCGCCCGCAACAACCTTATCGGCATATCCTCGGCCATCATCGCCTCGGTGTTCTTTTCGATCAACGACATGACGGTAAAGTTCCTAAGCGGCGATTACGCACTTCACCAGATTATCTTTATCCGCTCGATCATCGCAATGGCCGTACTTATGACCGTCATCGCCCCGTTCGAGGGCGGTTTGGCCCTGCTTCGCACCAGGCGCCTTGGGATACACATTTTTCGTGGACTACTTGTTGTCCTCACCAACATGACGTTTTTCCTCGCCCTCGCCGTACTGCCTTTGGCGGATGCGGTGGCAATCTTCTTTATCGGGCCACTGATAATCACGGTTTTCTCGGTGATTTTCCTTGGCGAGACCGTCGGCCCCCGCCGCTGGATCGCCGTAGGCATGAGCCTTGCGGGCGTTATCATTATGGTGCGTCCCGGCAGTAGCAGTTTCCAGATTACCGCCCTGCTTCCGTTGATCGCTGCCGTTGGCTACGCAGGATTGCAAATCCTAACCCGCAAAGTCGGCGGAACCGAGAAAGCCGGAACCTTAACCTTTTACATTCAGGTTTCTTTCATCCTCGTCGGTACAGTCATGGGCTTAACGGTTGGCGACGGACGGTTCGCGGTCACGGGGGACCCTTCGCTCGATTTCCTGTTGCGCGAATGGGTTTGGCCATCAAACAGCGATTGGTGGTTGCTGTTAATGCTTGGTACTTCCAGCACCTTCGCGGGGTACTTCATCAGCCAAGCCTACCGCCTTTGCGAAGCAGGCCTCGCCGCCCCGTTTGAATACACCGCCATGGTGCTGGCCATATTCTGGGGTTTTGTCGTGTTTGGCGAATGGCCCGACGCCGTCGCATGGGTCGGCATTTCGTTAATCGTCGGAGGTGGGCTGTTCATGCTCTGGCGCGAGTCCGTGGCAAACCGTGTTCAATAAAAGCTCTGCGGATCAACATCCACAGTAATACGCATGTTCGGCGGTACTTTCACCCCTGCCAACCAAGCCCGTATCGCCTTTTGCATCGGCGCGCCCTTCGGGGCCTTCACCAAAAGCCGGACCCGATACCGACCTCTGATTTTGGACACAGGCGCCGCGGCTGGCCCGAAAAGATGCGCATCTATCTGGTTGATAGCTTGCGCATTTCGCGCCAGATACCGCGCCAGATCAAACACCTGCGCCTCCTTTTCCCCAGAAACCACAATCCCCGCCATCCGCCCATACGGAGGCGCGCCAGCACGCTGGCGGGACTCTGCCTCGGCCTTCCAGAAGCCTTCTTCATCGCCCGACAGGATCGCCTTAATCACGGGATGTTCTGGCTGGTGGGTTTGCAATAACGCAACGCCCGGTTTTTCAGCGCGTCCCGCGCGTCCGGCGACCTGCCGGATAAGTTGAAAACTTTTCTCGGCGGCGCGAAGGTCACCACCTTGCAGCCCAAGGTCCGCATCAATTACACCCACCAGCGTCAGATGCGGAAAATTATGCCCCTTGGCGACAATCTGCGTCCCGATAATAATATCCGCACCACCCGCTGCTATTTCATCAATCCGCTGCTTCAACGCCCGCGCGGTTTCCGCCAAGTCCGACGACAATATCGCCACCCGCGCATCGGGGAACAGCTCCGTTGCCTCCTCCGCCAACCGCTCCACTCCGGGGCCGAGCGCCGCCATCTTGCCCTCGACCTCACAAGACGGGCACGTATCA
>DFBD01000133.1:3035-8092 GCA_002367255.1 Rhodobacterales bacterium UBA3089
TCACAATCGGAACAGCCGACCTGCTCGCCACACGCCCGACACAAGGTCAGCGGTGCGAAACCACGGCGGTTCAGAAACAACAGGCTTTGTTCACCCGCCTCAAGCCGCGCTTTCATCTCGCCCACCAACGTCGGCGACAACCAGCGGTTAACCTCCATCGTTTCGGACCGCATGTCGATGCTGTCCATGTCCGGCAGTTCCGCCGTGCCGAACCGCTCATGCAAATCGATCCGTGCGTATTTTCCGGCCTCGGCATTCGCCCAACTTTCCAAACTTGGCGTAGCCGTGGCCAAAACTACAGTCGCCGAGCAAAGCGAGGCCCTCAGAACTGCCATATCCCGCGCGTGATAAAGCACCCCTTCTTCCTGCTTGTAAGACCCGTCGTGTTCCTCATCCACCACGATCAAACCCAGATCGCGGAACGGCAGAAACAACGAAGATCGCGCGCCGACAACCAACTGCGCCCCACCCTCGGCCACGGCTTTCCAGCAACGGCGGCGTTCGGCTTGCGAAGCACCCGAGTGCCACTCCGCCGGACGTTGCCCGAACCGTTTTTCAACGCGATCCAGAAACTCCACCGTCAGCGCAATCTCCGGCAACAGAACCAACGCTTGGCGCCCAGATTTCAACGCCTCGGCCACTGCCTCAAGATAAACCTCCGTCTTGCCCGACCCGGTCACGCCTTTCAGCAACGTCGTGCCGTAGGCCCCTGATCGAACCGCCTCGCGCAGCGTCTTGGCCGCCACCGCCTGATCTGTCGACAGGGTTTTCCCTGCAAATTCCGCATCAAGTTTCGGGTACGGCAAGTCCCTTGGTGCGACTTCTTGAAGTATCGCACCTTGCTCGATCAAACCCTTGATCACACTGCTGGACACCCCCGCCATCGCCGACAGTTCCGAGGGCGCAAACCCCGCCCCGCCGTGATCGTCCAGCACCTGCAAGACTCGTGACCGCGCGTCGGTCATCTTGGTCGGCGCAACCAAGCCCTTGCGTAATATCTTCCGCATGCTCGCAGGTTGCCCCAACCCCGGCGCCCGCGTTGCCAACCGCAACATCAACGACAGCGGCGTCAACGTGTATTCGGCAGCCTTGGTTAAAAACTCCACCATCTCGGCCCGCATCGGCGGCACATCCAGAACCCGCCCGATGGCGCGCACCTTGGATATATCGAAATCCCCGGCACCAGCCCCCCAAACCACACCCAAAACACGGCGCGGTCCAAGCGGCACCATCACGAAAGCCCCCGCAAAAACCCCGCCCTCCGGCGCTTTATAATCGAGAAACCTGTCCAGCGGCTCGGCTGTCAGCACTGCCACCAAATCACCTTCGCTAAAATACCCGCGCTCGGTTGCGTTAATATGTGGTTTCATAGCCATAATACATATTGTATGTTCCCCCAGAACGGATTGCGAGAGAGCATTCCGGTAAACAGGAAAAACGATATGAAATTTTTTGTAGATACGGCTGAAATCGCGGAAATCGCCGAGCTTAACGATTTGGGAATGGCTGACGGCGTCACCACGAACCCCTCGCTGATTATGAAATCGGGCCGTGACATACTAGAAGTGACCAAGGAAATCTGTGACCTTGTTGACGGCCCCGTTTCCGCCGAGGTTGTAGCACTGGAGGCCGACGCAATGATCGCCGAGGGCCGCAAACTGGGCGCCATCGCCGACAATATCTGCATCAAAGTCCCGTTAACGTGGGACGGCTTGAAAACCTGTAAGGTTCTAACGGACGAAGGTTTCAAGGTTAACGTCACCCTCTGTTTCTCAGCCAATCAAGCGTTGTTGGCTGCCAAAGCTGGCGCGACATTCATCAGCCCCTTTGTTGGTCGCCTTGACGATATCAACATTGATGGCATGGATCTGATCGCGGAAATTCGCCAGATTTACGACAACTATGCGTTTGAAACCGAAATCCTCGTGGCCTCGGTCCGCACGGTTAACCACGTCACCCAATCCGCCATCATCGGTGCCGATGTCGTGACTGTGCCACCTGCCGTGTTGAAAAAGCTGATAGATCATCCGCTGACTGCCAGCGGTTTGGAAAGTTTCATGAAAGACTGGGCCAAAACCGGCCAGAAAATCCTTTAAGGACATTTGCGCATGACCGATCCGTTGAACGAACTCAAAGGCGAAATCCTAAAGGACCCAGCCCTAATTCTGGACGACCCCGAGGTCATGCGCGCCCTCCTCCTTTCCGATGACGAGGCTAAAGGCGGCAACGTTGTCGACCTTCGCGGCGCCTTCGTGACACGGCTTGAGGAACGCCTGAACAAACTGGAAGATACGCACCGCACGGTGATCGCGGCGGCCTATGAAAACCTTGCAGGCACCAACCAAATTCACCGTGCAATCCTTGCCTTGCTGGATGCCGAAACTTTTGACGATTTCCTGCAAGCGATGAAGATGGACGTGGCTAATATCCTCGCTGTCGATGTCATTCACTTGTGCCTTGAAAGCGATAAAGCCGACGGTGGCAAGGCCATCGGCCCCGACGGCCCGCTGAAAGAAACCGTCATCGCGCTGCCCCTAAACGGCGTGTCCGCCTACATCACGGGGGGGCGAAACCGTGCAACGCGCCAAGTCACCCTGCGAACGGCAAGCGAGGCCAAGGCCGCCGTTTTCGGCCCGTCCAACACCGTGCAATCCGAAGCGATCCTGCGTCTTGATTTAGGGCCAAACAACCCGCAAGGCCTCGTCGCATTCGGCTCCTCTGACCCCAACCGGTTCGCGGCAGACCAAGGTACCGAACTACTGGCCTTCTTTGCTCAAACGCTCGAGCGTATATTGCGCCGCTGGGTGACGTGACTGAAGGCTCCGATCAAGCGCTCCACCTGTTGGAGCAATGGCTAGAGCGAATGCGTGCCGTGCGCGGTGTTTCCGAAAAAACGATCGAGGCTTACCGTCGTGACGTATCCGGTTTTCTCGGCTTCCTTGGCAGCCACCTAGGCGGCCCTGCCGGCAAGGCGGCGTTGGCCGCGGTTACCATCTCGGATATGCGTGCCTGGATGGCGTCCGAGCGAAACCGCGGCCTCTCCGCTCGGTCATTGGCGCGCTCATTGTCAGCGGTAAAAAGCTTCTATCGTTGGCTGGGTGAGGAGTTCGGAATAGAGGCCGCCTCCGTCACCGCCACCCGCGCGCCTAAGTTAAAGCAACGCCTACCACGCCCCGTAGACCCCGGCGCCGCCAAAGCTCTGATCGAGCGCGTGGAACTTCAAAACCAAACCCCCTGGATCGCCGCCCGCGACGTCGCCGTGGTCACACTGCTATACGGCTGTGGATTGCGAATATCCGAGGCCTTATCCCTGAACCGCGCCGACCATCCGCTGCCCGAAGTTCTGCGAATAAAAGGCAAGGGCGACAAGGTCCGCATCGTCCCGGTTTTACCCGCCGCCCGCGCGGCCGTCGCCGATTACATCAAACATTGCCCCTATACACTGCCCCCTGATGGGCCGTTGTTTCTGGGCCTGCGCGGTAAGCGATTAAACCCCCGCCAAGTTCAAAAAACGATGGAGCAATCCCGCCTGCAACTCGGCCTGCCCGCCACCGCGACGCCACACGCCCTGCGCCATTCCTTCGCGACACACCTGCTGGAAGCTGGCGGAGACCTGCGCTCGATCCAAGAACTTCTAGGCCACGCCTCGTTGTCCACAACGCAAGCCTACACTGCCGTAAACCAGGCCCGCCTGATGGAGGTTTACGATAAATCCCACCCACGCTCGAAACGCTAAAGCCTAATAACAACGATTCCGGCAACGATCACCAAAGCGGCAATAATCTTCCCGACGCTGGTCTTTTCCTTCAAAACCACCACGCCAATAATCACTGCGAACAGAACAGACGTCTCGCGCACCGCCGCCACCAGCGCAATCGGTGCAACCGTCATAGCCCAGACGGCAATCCAGTAAGTCGCCAGCGACAAAGCCCCCGCCATGGCCCCGATGCCCCACGCTTTGCGCGAGGTAACAAACACTCGCCGCCCGCGAGTCGCCCCTGTAAAAATCGCGAAAAACATCGCATCGAACACGAACAGCCAAGCCGTAAACATCGTAGCATGTCCGGCCACCCGCGCCCCCATGCCATCGACCAGCGAATACCCCGCCGTGCAAGCCGCCGAACCGAGCGCCAGCGGGATCAAACTGCGCGTTTCGCCATCCTTGAAAACGCCGTTCGCCATCATCATGACGCCGATACCGATCAAGGCTATCCCCAGATACTCCTTGGTCTGCACGCTATCCGGCAGCAGAAAAAACCCGACAAGAACCACCATCATAGGGGCCGAGCCCCGCGCAATTGGATAGACCCGACTAAGGTCACCATGCTGATACGCCGCCGCCAGAAAAAGTTTATAGGCCGTGTGCAATGCCCCGGACCCGAGCAGCCAAACCCAGACAATTCCGCTGGGCATGGGTGTAAATAGGGTCATCGCCAAGCCCATCACGCCTTGCGTCAGCGTTAACAACAACATCCCTTGAAACCGGTCTCCGCCACCACGAATAACCGCGTTCCAGCTGGCATGCAGAACCGCCGCAAATAGCACCGCCAAGAATACATAGAATTCCATTAACTATGTCCCATAAAGGTGGCTCTCCCGCCCTTCGGTTGGGCGTGGCCTCGCTTCGCTCGGCGGTTGCTCATCATTTATTAACCATTCTTCTGTATAAGATTCGATACTGAGCGAGGCGGGCTTTCCACCCGTGGGTTTATCGCGCCAACAGACTTTGAATTCCCGTTGCTCATTTTGCAACACCAATTAACCGCCCGATCGTTGCGCCGCCTGACAAGCGGTATTTGGCAGCGACACACCTCAGGGTTCGGGCCTTGGCGCGGTAAATCCGTCCTCATGTTACAGGTGGTTTCTAACCCGAAGCACCGAAATTATGGTCTGCATGACCTCCCCGAGTATTTTCAGGCATCAAGGCGCGGGTTTCACCCGAACGCCTCTTTTTTCGTGCCGTTTTTTCAATCCCGATGATTGCTTCGAGTTCAAAGTAACATTGCCTTCCAATGGGCGTTCCTGTAATGTTCTTTTTTGAGCGTTGATTTAATAGA
>DFBD01000158.1:0-519 GCA_002367255.1 Rhodobacterales bacterium UBA3089
ATGGGAAAGCTACGCGACGTGGCTGTCCGGTTTCACCTTGCTGATGCTGATATATTATGGCGGCGCGGAGCTTTACCTGATTAACACCGATGCGATGGAAATCTCCATCTGGGTGGCAATCTGTATCTCGCTTGTGTCCATATTCGGCGGCTGGTTTGCCTACGATTTGCTGTGTAAATCGAAGTTCGGGCAGGACAACACCCGCCTGATGATCTTGCTTTACATCATCCTCGTCGCACTTGCTTGGGGCTTCACGAAGGTATTCACGGGCCGCGCAACCTTCCTGCATCTGGGCGCGATTACCGCAACGATTATGAGCGCGAATGTTTTCATCACCATTATCCCCAACCAGAAAATCGTGGTGGCGGATTTGATTGCCGGCAAGAAGCCGGACCCGAAGTATGGCAAGATTGCCAAGCAGCGTTCGACGCATAACAACTATCTGACATTGCCGGTGATTTTCCTGATGCTGTCGAACCATTACCCAATGGCGTTTGCGACGGAATTCAACTGGATCAT
>DFBD01000158.1:594-5641 GCA_002367255.1 Rhodobacterales bacterium UBA3089
ACCGTGTTGTTCCTGATTATCATGTGGCTGTCCACTGTTCCCAAGGTCCTGACCGGCGATGTCGAGGTTTCCCTAAACGAGCGCGAGCAAACCTTGGTGGCCTCGGCGCAGTTCGAGGATGTCCGCGACACCATCCTTGGCCGCTGTTCCATGTGCCACGGGGCCGAGGTTTACTGGGAAGGTATCGCAACCGCCCCCAAAGGCGTGTTGCTGGAAGAAGATCACCAGATCGCCTCTCGCGCACGGGAAATTTATTTGCAAGCAGGGCGCAGCCACGCGATGCCACCGGGCAATATAACCTACATGGAACCAACCGAGCGCGCGTTGATCGTTGCATGGTACGAAGGGGCAATCGCGAAGTGACCCAGAAAATTTTGCGTGGGCGGGTGCTGTCGTTCACACGGCAACCCGAAGAGGCCGAAGATCATGCCTCTTACACCTACATCGAAGACGGGGCTATATTGGTGTCCGGTGGCTTGATCAAAGCCGTCGGTACTTTCGCCGATATGCCTTCGGGTATCGAGGTGGCAGACCACCGCCCGAACCTGCTGATGGCAGGTTTCATCGATACACATAATCATTTTCCACAGATGCAGGTGATAGGCTCTTACGGGGCGCAACTGCTGGATTGGCTGAACAATTACACGTTTCCGGCCGAAACGAAGTTTTCTGACCAAGCCCACGCGGAACGTATCGCCGTGCGGTATTTCGACGAGATGCTGCGCAATGGCACAACCACCCCTGTGGCGTATTGTTCCGTTCATAAAACATCTGCCGAGGCGTATTTCGCGGAGGCTGAAAAACGCAACATCCGCGCCCTTGGTGGCAAGGTCCTGATGGATCGCAACGCGCCCGACGGGCTGTTGGACGACCCGCAAAGCGCTTATGACGACACCAAAGCGTTGATCGATAAATGGCATGGCAAGGGCAGGGCGCTTTATGCGATTAGCCCACGGTTTGCGATCACCTCGACACCCGAACAGTTGCAGATGGCGCAAGCCTTGGTGGCGGAAAACCCGACCTGTTACATGCAGACGCATCTGTCCGAGAACCACGATGAAATCGCCTATACGATGTCGCTTTATCCCGAGCATCCAGACTATTTGGGGATATATGAACACTACGGTTTGTTGGGGCCGCGCGCCCTTCTTGGCCATTGTATTCATCTAAGCGATCGCGAGCGGTCGGTGATGGCCGACACGGATTCCGTTGCGGTGTTCTGCCCGACTTCGAATTTGTTTATCGGCTCTGGTCTGTTTAACGAAGAACGCACCCGCCAGGACGGCGTTCGTATTGCTGTGGCAACCGATATTGGTGGTGGCACCAGCTATTCCATGTTTAGAACCATGGACGAGGCCTACAAAGTTTGCCAGTTGCAAAACCAGAACTTGCCGCCGCTTTATGCGTTCTACCTGATGACGCTTGGCAATGCCAAAGCGCTGGGCCTAGAGGCCGAAATCGGCACGCTCGAGGCTGGAACCGAGGCGGATATCGTTGTTCTGGATGCAACAGCCACGCCAGCCATGGCGCTGCGGATGGAAACGGTCACAACCTTGGCCGAAGAACTGTTCGTTCTGCAAACCCTTGGCGATGACCGCTCGATTATCGAAACCTATGTGGCAGGGGTGGCCGCCAAGCCCTAGTCTTGCGCGTCTGGCCACTTCGCCCACGGAAACGGCTTTTCTTCTGACGCGTAGGTCAAATATTTGGCGTTTTGCGACATCCACTCGGATAGGGACGAGCCGAATTCCGCAAGTTGGTCATTTGCCTCGCCATTAACCAAGGCCCAGATAAACTGGATCAATGCGATTAAGTGCAGAGCCGTTTCTGCGACCGCAAAGCAAAGCATCAGTACGATCATCGGCAATAGTCGGGCCCAGCGAGAGGGGCTGATTGTTGTGTCGGAATCCATTATTTTTCTCCATAATTCGCAAGTGTTAATGCCATTAACATTTAGGCGTTCAGGAAGTCAAAACAAGTCAACAGGTGTGAAAATCATCCAGACATTGGAAAAGTACAAACACCGAAGATATTAGCGCGTGCTTTCCGTCATTCGGCGGCGCACGTATGCTTCGGTCATATCCAACATTTCAACCATACCCGGATCAAAAAAGTGGCCTGCGCCCTCGATTACCTCGTGGGTGATGGTAATACCTTTTTGCTGGTGCAACTTTTCAACCAGTTCTTCAACGGGCTCTGGCGGCACAACTTTATCCTCGGAACCGTTGATGATCAAACCGGATGCCGGGCAAGGTGCCAGGAAGCTGAAGTCATACATGTTCGCAGGTGGTGCCACGGAGATGAATCCCGACACTTCAGGCCGACGCATCAACAATTGCATACCGATCCATGCGCCAAACTGGAAACCGGCAACCCAGCAATGTTTGGCGTTCGGATTCATGTCTTGCAGATAGTTAAGCGCCGCAGCGGCATCGGATAATTCCCCAATGCCTTGATCGTATTCGCCTTGGCTTCGGCCAACGCCACGGAAATTAAACCGCAAAACAGTGAATCCCATTTTGTGGAAGGTGTAATGCAGGTTATGCGTTACCTTGTTGTTCATCGTCCCGCCATGCTCGGGATGCGGATGCAAGATAATTGCAATCGGTGCATCCTTTTCTTTTTGGGGGTGATAACGACCTTCTAACCGACCATCTGGACCGGCGAAAATTACTTCAGGCATACAATATCGCTCCTGCGACTTAAGGGGTTGACCGAATGCTTGACTTAATCAGTCAACCAACCTAGAAACATTCTAAATTAAGGGGAAACCCCTTATTGCTCGGTATGGAAGTAAGCCCTGATGGGGCTTGCGTCAACCTCTCGCAGATCGGAACAGGCCATGAAACTTAGCACCAAGGGACGTTACGCGATGATTGCGCTGGTCGATATGGCGCATGAGGGAAAGGACCGGCTGATTTCCTTATCGGAAATTTCCGAGCGTCAAGGGATTTCATTGGCATATCTAGAGCAGCTTTTCGTGAAGCTCCGCCGTGCCGAAATTGTAGAATCAGTACGTGGCCCGGGGGGCGGATACCGCCTTGCTGCCCCAACGACCGAGATTCGGATTTCCGAGATTTTATGTGCGGTTGACGAAACCATGGACGCTATGTCTCGTGGTGCAGGCGCCAGCGGTGGCGATCAGGACACAGAAGCGCAGCAGTTGACCGATAAGCTGTGGGAACGCCTGTCGGCCCATGTTTACGTATTCCTGCACCAGACCCGTCTTAGCGACATCACGGGCGATGAACTTGCCCCTTGTCCGGCGGTTCCATCCTTTGTTGCGGTGGTCGACGACGAATGAGCAGGGTTTACCTAGATTACAACGCCACAACCCCGCTGCGCCCCGAGGCGCGGGCGGCGATGCTGTCAGCGATGGACGTGCTGGGCAACCCGTCGTCTGTCCACGCAGAAGGGCGTGCCGCCAAAGCGGTCATCGAGACCGCTCGGCGGCAGGTGGCTGACGCCACGGGTGCCTCGGGGGCGGATATTGTGTTTACCTCCAGTGCGACGGAGGCGGCTGCCTTGGCGCTGGCTAATCAAGGGTATTTGTGCGCCGAAGTTGAACATGATTGCGTGACCGCCTGGGCAGCAGCGGCGTTGCATGCCGACAAAAATGGGCATGTGCGGGCGGAAGATCCGAAAAACACAGCCTTGCAGCAGGTGAACAGCGAAACCGGGGTAATCCATACTTTGCCCGAAGGCATCGCGCTGTCGGATGCGGTTCAGGCGTTTGGGAAAATCCCTTATGCGTTTTCATGGAGCGGGGCAGAACGTGCAATGATCTCGGGTCATAAATTCGGTGCCCCTAAGGGCACAGGCGCGCTGATCGTTCGCAGGGGGATCGAGGTTGAAGCCCGTCTGAAAGGCGGCGGACAGGAAATGGGCCGTCGCTCCGGCACCGAAAACGTTATCGGGATAGCTGGCATGGGGGCCGCAGCGGCTGCGGCCGCGCGGGATGTTGATGCGGGCCTTTGGGACAGGGTTGCGGATTTACGCGACTGGCTGGAGGGATATCTGGCAGACGCCGCCGAAGACGTCCAGATTTTTGGTCAAAACGTTGATCGCTTGCCCAACACTTCCTATTTCTCTGTTAGCGGCTGGAAGGGTGAAACGCAGGTTATGCAAATGGATTTGGCAGGCTTCGCTGTTTCCGCAGGCTCGGCCTGTTCCAGCGGCAAAGTTAAGGCCAGCAAGGTTTTGCTGGCGATGGGGCATGACGAATTGACAGCCAGCAGTGCGATCCGCATTTCGCTTGGCCTAGAGACAACGCGCGAAGAAGTAGAACGCTTCGCCGATACATGGATTGAACATTACCGCCGTTATAAACAACGCGCGGCATAAAAGGGGAAAGCCAAATGGCTGCTTTAGAAGATGTAGTAAAAGAAGGCGTAGACGCCGAAACAGTCGAGGCGGTGCAAGGTGTTGCCGAAAAGTACAAGTATGGCTTTGAAACCGACGTCGAAACCGAATACGCCCCCCTTGGCCTGAACGAGGACATCGTGCGCCTGATCTCGGGCAAGAACGACGAACCGGAATGGTTGCTGGAATGGCGTCTTGATGCCTATCGGCGTTGGCTAAAGCTGGAAGAACCCGACTGGGCGATGGTCGATTACCCAAAAATCGACTTTCAGGACATCTACTATTACGCCAAACCGGCCAGCATGATCGAAAAACCGAAGTCCTTGGACGAGGTGGACCCGAAGTTGCTGGAAACCTATGCCAAACTGGGTATTCCGTTGAAAGAACAGGCGTTGCTTGCAGGCGTTGAAATGCCCGAGGGCGAACGCAAGGTTGCCGTGGATGCGGTGTTTGACAGCGTTTCCGTTGGTACCACGTTCAAAGACGAACTCGCCAAAGCTGGCGTGATCTTCTGTTCGTTCTCCGAAGCGGTTAAAGATCATCCCGAGCCGGTGAAGAAATATCTGGGCTCGGTCGTTCCGGCGACGGACAACTATTATGCAACGTTGAACAGCGCGGTATTCTCGGACGGCTCATTCATTTACATCCCTGAAGGCGTGAAATGCCCGATGGAGCTTTCGACCTA
>DFBD01000073.1:0-2552 GCA_002367255.1 Rhodobacterales bacterium UBA3089
CGGGTGCCGGATGCGATTGCGCACCTGCCCGCCAAGATGCTGCTGCAAGTCCACGACGAACTGATATTCGAGGTTGCCGAGGAAGCGGTTGATGAAACCATAGCTATCGTGAAAGAAACCATGGAACAGGCAAGCCTGCCTGCAATAAAGCTGGATGTGCCACTTGTGGTTGATGCCGGTCAGGGTGCAAACTGGGCCGAGGCACACTAAAGCGGCGATTCTATGCCGCTCTGATTTGTGATCCCGCCTCTATTTTGTTAAAAGGTTATTATGTTTATGTTTATTTTTCGCACTGGCGGGCTTTTGATGCTGCTGTCTTTTGTGGCGGCATGTGCGAGCGGACCAGTGCCTGCCGACCATATCTACGACCCATTTGAAGAAACCAATCGCCAGATACATGAGTTCAACAAAACGGTTGATGCTGTTGCGCTGGCCCCTGCTGCAGAAGCTTACGGGGCGGCTGTGCCCGAGGATCTGCGCAATATGGTGGATAACAGCGCTAACAACCTGGCGTTACCCGGGCAAGCAGTTAACCATGTTTTACAGGGCGAAATTGCAGACGCGTTGCAAACAACGGCGCGATTTGCGTTGAACTCGACGCTGGGAATTGCGGGGCTGTTCGATCCGGCATCTGAAGCTGGCCTGTTCGAAATACCCACCAATTTTGGTGAAACACTCGGGGTTTATGGTGTTGCCGAAGGTCCGTATCTGGAATTGCCATTGATCGGCGGCAGTACGCTGCGCGATACGGTGGGCATGGCCGTGGATTTCGCGATTGACCCGTTGCGGAAAAATATCCCATCGCCTGAACGCGAATATCTGTTCCTTCTAAAAGGGCTGGATCTGGTCGGAGATCGCCTTGCCTATTCCGATTTGGTTAATGTGTTATTATATGAGTCTTCGGACAGTTATGCCTCGCAGCGTATATCGTACCTGCAAAACATGCGTCACAACATCGAGACGGAACTGGTTATTGAAGATCTGGAGGATCCTTTTGCATTCGATTATTAACCCCCCCGCACTGCCACGCCGCGCCGTTTTGGCGGGGATTGGTGGCCTTATGCTTAGCACAGCAATCCCCACTTTTGCCTTGGGGTTAACGGAAGGTAGCGCCGTTAATTTTATCCAGAAAGTTGTGACTGACGTGCACAAGATTATTAATACCGGCAAACCAGAAACCCAGATGCTGGTCGACTTTGAAGCAATTTTCCGGGATTACGGCGAGGTGCCGATAATTGCCAAAACCGCGCTTGGCGCGCCCGGAAGATCCGCCAGCAGCAGCCAGTTATCGGCCTACATCAGGGCCTTTCAAGGATATCTTTCGCGCAAATACGGCCGCCAGTTCCGCAAGTTTGCTGGTGCCAAAATTGTTGTGGTCAGCAGCCGCGATGCGGGCACCAAAGGGGTGCTTGTCAAAAGCCAGGTTGTTCGCCCCAGCGATTCCGATTTTGATCTGGAATGGTGGGTGATCGAGGTGAACGGCCGACCAAAAATGTTCGACCTGATTATCGAAGGCATTTCGCTTATTTCCTCGGAACGCACCGAGATCAGCGCGTTGCTGGAATCTCTTGGTGGCGACATCGATAAGCTAACTGCGAAGTTGAACGCGACCTAGTTAAGCCAGTCTTCGGGGATATCGTAGTAAACCGCAAGGCAACCAAGGCGCGCAGGCAACTTGGGGAATTTGTCGTCCGCGACCCGTTCACCCAGATCGCCGTTGCTGATCGACAATGCAAGATTGGAAACGACCGAGTCTTCCAGACCCTTTTCGGTATTATCCCGCACCAGCTTGCGTTCCAGCGCCTGGCATGGGCCGTCAACCTCTTCATAAAGCTGCGGGAACATGTAGGCCCCCGCCAGTACCAGTATTAAAAGTATGAAATATTTCATGAGATCCACCCCTGTAGTTCATTTTCAATAATGTCCAATAAGGCGGCAATGTGGTCTTCGCGATCATTGAGGCATGGGATGTAGGTGAAGGTTTCGCCGCCTGCTTCCTCGAAGCTTTCCTTGATCTCTTCGTTAATTTCTTCCAGCGTTTCCACGCAATCGGCTGCAAACGCCGGGGCTATGATGGCAATGTTTTTCTTGCCGGCCTCGGCCAAACGCGCGACTTCTTCGACGGTGGCGGGGCCTACCCACTCTTCTGGGCCGAATTTCGATTGGAAAGCCGTGATGATATGGCCGTCATCCCAGCCCAACGCCTCGGACAGCAGGCGTGTCGTTTTTTGGCATTGGCAATGGTAGGGGTCACCTTCCAACAAATAGCGTTCCGGCACGCCGTGGTAGGATACCACCAGATGATCAGGTTTAGCCTCCAATTTTGCATAGGACTCGCGGATCGAGGTTGCCAATGCCGCAATATAGGTAGGGTTTTCGAAATAGGCGGGGACGGTGCGAATGGCGGGTTGCCAGTTCATCTCCATCAAGGTGCGAAAAGCCTGATCGTTGGCGGTTGCGGTCGTCGGTGCGGAGTATTGCGGGTAAAGCGGGAAGAAAACGATCTTTTCGCAACCTTGTTCCTTCAGCCGCCGGATCGCATCGCCTGTCGA
>DFBD01000073.1:2599-6325 GCA_002367255.1 Rhodobacterales bacterium UBA3089
CGGGTTATGGTTAACAACGGGCTCTCGTCCAGCTCGTTATTCCAGATACTGCGGTAGGCTGCGCCGGATTTTGACGGACGGGTGGTCAGAATTATCGCCTGCAAGATCGGTTGCCATTTCCATGACGGGTAGTCGATAACGCGCTTGTCGGACAAGAACTCGTTTAGATACCGGCGCATAGACCAATAATCCGTGGCCCTCGGCGTGCCGAGATTGGCCAGAAGGACACCCACCTTCGCGCGGGCCATTGGGCGGTGACCACTAGAAGCGTGGGTTAGGCGACCTTCGCCAGCGTTAACTAAATCAGGCATCTGTGTCCTCGGGTTGTGAACGTTTTGCAGGTATATACCCTTCAAACGTGATGTTGTCAGCAAGACGGCGCGCATTTATTTCTTGTTCAAGACTTCGCACTGTCCAACACAAAAGTGGCACACCGCGAGCCTTTAGCGCGGCCACAGGTGCTGCGTCCAGCAATCGGTGGTCGTGAGATATGAAGCACGCACCTACACGGTCAAAATCGGGGATCGCGGCCAGTTCTTCGGCGCGTTTACGTGGAAGCATTGGCCAGAATTCAGCGTTGAAATCGCATGTGGTCAGGCCGCGCGGAACATCGGGGGCTATTTCAGACATCACCGCCATGGAATGCGGATTGAATGACATCACCACGGCATCACCTTTATAGTTTGCCAATAATTCAGCCACGCGGTTTTCCAGCCGCCCGACATTCGGGCCAATGCCGCCGTCTTGGTCTTTTATCTCGATCAGCAATGGCACTTGACCGTTAACCAATTGTAAAAACTCCGGCAGATCGAGGATTGGGTCATCGCCAACCTTGAGCTTCACATCACGTAGTTCAGCCGCCGTGCGCTTCTGGATTAAGCCGGAAGCGTGCGTCAGGCGATCCAAAACGTAGTCGTGAAAAACCATCGCCTCGCCATCGGATGACATCTGCAAGTCCAGCTCTATCCCGAAACCGTGCTTTATTGCCCTCTCGAACGAGGGACGCGAGTTTTCCTGCACGCCATTCGGGACGTCGTGCATTCCACGGTGAACAATCGGCTCGCCCAAAAAACTTGGTGGCAAGCTAGACAATCTGGAAGATACCTTCGACTTCGACCGCAACACCAAGTGGCAACGAAGACGAACCAACCGCTGCGCGGGCATGACGACCCTGATCGCCGAACACCTGGACCATCAGATCAGAGGTACCGTTAACCACTTTGGGGTGATCGGTGAAATCCTGCGTAGCATTAACGAAACCGTTCAGTTTGATGACTTGAACCACACGATCAAGGTCACCGCCACACGCGGCGCGGACCTGCGCAATCAGGTTGATGCCGCAAAGACGGGCAGAGGCATAGGCGTCATCCAGCGAAAACCCATCGCCAAGTTTGCCCTTAACCAAACCATTCGCATCCATCGATATTTGACCGGAGATGTAGACCAGATCGCCAACCTGCACAAAGGGCACATAGTTGGCCGCAGGCGTCGAGGGGGTTGGCAGCTCGATACCGAGTTCGGCAAGGCGGGTTTCGATTTTTCCAGACATGGGTGACTCCGTTTATAAATTTGTTTTGAAGGGACGCTACAAGGTATTTGCCAACAAATAAATCTGAAATTGCATCCCTTTACTTAAGGTTCATAAACACGAAAAAACCCCGCCACAGATGGGCGGGGTAAGGTGGTATGTCCCTACGGACATCAGGCGGTAAACTTTGTATTAGTCGCGCATCTCGGCGCGGATTTGTTGGCGTAGCACGTCGATGGGCACTTGTTTGCCCTCGCGCTTGAAGCTCCAGTATGTCCAGCCGTTGCAGCTTGGCGCGCCTTCAAGCGCGGCGCCAACCTGATGGATCGAGCCATGCGTATCATGTGCAACCAGCGTTCCGTCGGCACGGATTTTCGCGCGCCAGCGACCATTAAGCGATTTCAATTCTTCGCCCGGGATCAACATGCCGCGCTCAACCAGCTGACCGAAAGGCACACGAGGCTCTGCACGTTTGGAGCGGGTAACTTCCAGCGAAGAGCGGTCATAACGGCGGGTATTATCGATACGGGCTTGGGCTACCTTGCGGTAAGCGTTTTCGCGTTCAATACCGATGAAATGACGGCCGAGTTTCTTGGCAACCGCACCGGTTGTGCCTGTTCCGAAGAACGGGTCGAGGATAACGTCGCCCGGTGATGTGCTGCCAACCAAAATGCGGTGCAGCAGGGATTCAGGTTTTTGCGTCGGGTGCGCTTTTTCGCCTTCGTCGTTTTTCAGGCGTTCGTTGCCGTTACAAATTGGTAAAACCCAGTCGCTGCGCATTTGAATGCCGTCGTTAAGCTCTTTTAAGGCTTCGTAGTTGAACGTATATTTAGAGGCGTCGGATTTTCCGGCCCAGATCATCGTTTCGTGAGCGTTAGTCAGGCGTTTGCCACGAAAGTTCGGCATCGGGTTGGATTTACGCCAAACCACATCGTTTAAAATCCAGAAACCTGCGTCTTGCAGTGCTGTGCCGACGCGGTAGATGTTGTGATAGGATCCGATAACCCAGATCGCGCCGTTTGGCTTCAGAATACGGCGGGCGGCTTTTAGCCACGCGCGGGAAAACTTGTCGTAAGCGGCGAAACTGGCGAATTGATCCCACTCGTCGTCGCATGCATCAACTTTGGAATTATCGGGGCGGTGCAGTTGGCCCTTAAGCTGGAGGTTATAGGGCGGGTCGGCGAAAATCAGGTCAACCGAGCCTTCAGGAAGGCTGTTCATGACGTCAATACAGTCACCTGCAATGATTTGATCGAGCGGAAGTGCGCTACGCGCCTCCGGTTTATTCTGTGTGTTCATTTGTCTGCCTCGGACGTATTTTTATATGTTTTCTTGTTACGACCAAGATGATTCAAAAGTGATTCGCCGTCAATTTCTTTTTGAATCAATGACTTAATTAATTACCTTGATACAACATCTTGTGTATAGGTTTGAAGCTGACTCTATGGTGAGGGGTGACCCCAAGGCGATTCAGCCCTTCTTGATGCGCTTTTACCCCGTATCCGGCGTTTCGTTCCCAGCCATACCCCGGAAACTGTTGCGCTAATGTCACCATTATGCGGTCACGTGTGACTTTCGCGATAATCGAAGCGGCTGCAATGGACACAGAGCGCCCATCACCTTTCACAATCGCCTCGGCCTCGCAAATCAGGTGCGGTGGAACTTTGTTTCCGTCGATCAGGGCGTAAGCGGGTTGACTTGGCAAAGCCTCTATCGCGCGGCGCATGGCAAGGAATGTAGCTTGTAGGATATTAACGTCATCGATTTCCTGAACTGTGGCAATACCGACGCCGACTTGTGCGACCTCGTTGATAACATCAAACAACGCATCCCGTCGTTTGGCTGTCAGCTTTTTGGAGTCATTCAGGCCCTCGGGGATGTTCGCAGGGTTCAGGATTACCGCGCCAGCAACCACGGGCCCCGCCCAAGGGCCACGGCCAGCTTCGTCCACGCCGCAGACTGGCAGGTGCGGTGCGGCATGTTCAAGACTGAAGTCGGGATTAACCATTTTACCTGCCTCGTGGTTTCCATGTCATTAGGATGTATAGTGTTACATATATGGTTGCGACAGCAAACTTTTGCTAACCGGACCATGACGCAGTGGTATCTCTAGTTTTATCACACATGCAGCCGTCTTACCGTCTGATTTCTGCTCTTTGTAACATCTGGATAATCTATTCGTTTGTTGGGCAGCCTTT
>DFBD01000134.1:0-6662 GCA_002367255.1 Rhodobacterales bacterium UBA3089
GATAACCCGGTAGGCGGCCTTTCGATGCTTCCCCCGAACTTCTGCCCCGACAGGAAGCGGAACAAGCCAGCCGTGGTTTTTAAGAATGGCAATTGCGGCTTTTGCCTTTGGGCTTTCACGCAAACTGTTCGGCCCTTTTTGCATAACATCGGACAATAATACTTCAGGTTCAAACCAGGTATGCATTAGCCACTTTCGCAACAGTTCGGCTTCTTCAATTTTTTCGGAAATAACCGCCGCGTCGGCCAGCCTACGCGCTTCCAAAAGGTAGTATCGTGCAAGTGCGATCCCGTTGGCCATCGCTTCAGCATTCACGGCCTTCGCATCTTTGTTTTTCCACAACGTTAAGACCCCGGCTATCCTCGCCGCCTGTTCTGCGCTCTTGCTTGCGTAGGGCCGAATATGCGCCATGCTACCGCCATCCGACTGCGCCCGTTCGGTGTGATCGTAGTATTCATATAAAAGCTTCTGCGCTTCGCTTGATAAACCCAACGAATGCGGTTCCAATTCGTTTTGTGTTCCTTCACGCAACGGCAAGCCCGTTTCCAATAAGGTTCGCAACTTGGCCGAAAAGGCTGCAATGGCTGTATCGCTTTCAGGTCGAAACACTCGGCTTAACCGATGCCCAATTGTGCTTTCTGGTTCACAAATCAGAAAACGGGCCAGGAACCCCTGACCGCTGGCGACAGGGTCGGCAAGCAATGGCCGTGCGGCAACTGGCTGAACCATCATATGGCTTGCCAAACGTCGCCCGCGCATAGTGCTGGCTCCATCCCCGGCCCTTGTTCTGTTGATGGGTGTACCATCCCAGAAGTTGGATAACCCCGCGCAAGTTTTTAAGCGATTGTCGCTGTTCATTGCGTGGCCGCCCATGAAACTACCGCCTTCATCCGTAAACAGACCCAGCGACGGGTGTCCGATTCCAAAGAGTTTAACCAACCCTTCAAATGTGGGTTCTGTTGCTGTCCGATTTGGCGATAGGGGAGGTTCGGGCGCAGGAGGTAAATCATCCAAATTACGCTTCGCATCCTTAGCCTTTTCTCCATCGCCAGCAGCGCCCTTCATCAAACGGTTCCGTCGCGCATCCCAAAGCTTCTGATCGGTATCGTAATTCGCGTAACGTGTTCGGTATTCGGCTGCTGCATCTGCTTCGTATTCACGAACCCCGTGCATCAGCAACTTATCGCACGCACTTTTTCGCTCGCCGGACTGGGCGATGGTAAGGCAAAACAACGAACAAGGCGCATAGCCACCCAAAGTTTCAACATCGGCAAAACCCTGCACTGCCAACGAGGCCACCGACAAGGCGCTTTGGGCTGCAACAGCAATGGGTGCCTGCGTTTTGTCTTGAACGGCTTCCACCACCTGTCTGAGGGGCCCCAATGCCGCTACTGGATAGGGCTTCCCCTTCGGCGTTTCGCGAACAAGAGGTTGTGGTCCTTCATCCGTAATTTCTGATGATTGACCAAGGCTAGCCCCATTCACTTCAAAACTGCTTGTTGGGCATGCCTTTGCTATGCCGGACTGTATGCCACTTTTTATTGTTGCCGAAGCTTCTTCGCAATTCAGACCGCATTTTTCAGTTGCGCTTAACAACTTGGCGGTTGCGTTATTATAATCCAGCCAGCCAAAACCGACGTATTCTCCAAGGCTAAATGCGGCCTTGTTTAGTGATTGGTTCCGTTCGCCTTTAGCGGCAGATTCAACGCCTGCAAGTTGCTTTGACAGATGCTTTCCTATCTGTTCATTACTAGGTCTTTCAGGCTTATTGATTGCTGGTGCCTGTATTGACCGATCAGGACCACCGGGCGCGCTAACCTGCCCATTCGTTTTGCGACTAAGCGCGTGCACTATCTCGACAGGAATATCAGGAATTTCACCATCAAGAATTGATGGTCCATCCCACTGGTAACACCCACTTTCATTGCAGGAACCTGATGCAACAACATATCCACCTTCGCCACGTGTATCGATCCCAGGGCCAATAGCTTTGGCGGAGTTTTTTAACCCTTCTTGATGTTTGAAAAAGTGATGGCGACCACCGCTCGGCGTATGGCTTGTAGGTGCTTCACTCAAATCAATGCCGAGGTTTTCAATCGATGTTTCCCCGAGTTTATCTCCCGAGTTTTTATCAACGTCCAAGTCAACTACGAAAAGACCGTTCTTTTCGCCTGTCGGCAACCCAATCATAGCATCAGGGAACGTAACCCACCAATCGCTGATGATTTTGGCGTCGGTTGTCGCTTCAGTCTTCCATTTAACATATGGCGTTTTGTCGGGCTTGCATGGAAACACCGAATACCCATTTTTTGCTAATTCAAGGGCAGCTTGAAGGGTGTTGAGTTTAGGCGGCTTTTTCATTTTGCGACTCCGGAAGCACTGGATCGGTTATAGACTGATTGCACTTCGTTGGCAGTGTTCGGCATATACGTTGCTACACGCTGCGTTTCGACCCACGCATTCAGATCGGAACCGCGATAAACAATTTTTCGACCAAGTGTGTAGTATGAAGGGCCACAGCCGCGATGCCGCCATTGTGCTAATTTTTCGCGATTGCCGATAATGCTTAGCTCGGAATCTCCAAGCACATAAATTCGGGTGTCATCAAATAGGTTTGTCATGGTGAACGCTCCAATAGTAATTGTTGCGATCAATGAACATTCAACGACATTCGGAAATAAGGTGAAGGTTTCCTATAAATATTCACCCTAAAAATTCAGGGTTGTAACTCCAATTGTTTGGTAGCCTTCAGGATAGTCAGTGTTTGCCAGTTTTCCACGGTTGTCCGGCATTGCGACGAAGTTTAGGAACTCCATAATTATTGGTGTAAGCTGCAGGGAAGGTGCAAGCAGTACATTCAATTCACTTGCAATGGTTGTATCGCCGATTGAAGAAACCGTTCTTGTTTTTTTAGGCCGATTGGCTCGGTGTTTGGCCCAGTATGATTTCACGGTTTCTTCTTCGAGATCAGGATAATAATCCAACAACATCTTTTTGGCTCTATAAGCTTTAACACCCCAGAAAAACATTATTCGCCCGATTTCAAAAATGACTTTCGCCTCTGGTCCATCGGTTTTTCTTTTTGGGCCCGTTTTGAATGTGAAGTTACCACGTAACACACTCACAATGTGTTCGCGAATGCCTGGGGTAATATAGCCACCCGACTGAACGTAATTCGCAAGATATTCAACGCCTTTATCTTTCGTCTGTTCAATTATTACTGAATCTGGAATATCAACCTCCATCAAGAAACCTCTCGAATAGATACGACATTATCTGGGGTGCTTGTTACATGCGCCGACCAGCGATCCATCAGCACTCGTCTGCGGTCAATCAGGTCAGAACGCGCATAGGCCCGCTCTACGTCATTACCTACCTTGTGGGATAGACACATTTCGGCAACTTCGCGCGGTGCTTTCGCCACCTCGCTTACCCAATCTCTGAATGTTGATCTGAACCCATGTACCGTTACATCTTGTATTCCGATGCGGCGCAACAACATCAGCATGGACATATTGGACAACGGTTCGTTCCTTTTCTGGCCTTCAAAGGCGTACTCGCTTTGCATGGCTCGCAAGGGTTCCAGAATGGCCAGCATGGCATCAGTAAGCGGTACGCGATGTTCTTCGCCTGCCTTCATTCGTGCTGCTGGTACCGTCCATTGGCGAGCCTTGAAATCAATCTCACCCCATTTTGCTTCCAACACTTCGCTTGTACGGGAGGCGGTTAAAATGGTAAACATGAGGGCCTTTGCGGCCATCGCTGATCGTTTTTGCAGATCGGTGTAGAAGGCAGGCACATCTCGCCATGCCATCGCCTTGTGGTGTTCCACCTTGGCGCGCACCTTTGGCAACACCCTTGCATTGTGGATTTCGGTCACGGGATTTTCACCACTCCTGAAACCTTTGGATTTCGCAACGTCGAGAACTATCTTGATGCGTTGTGACAAGCGTCTGGCTGTTTCCTGTTTTTCCGTCCAAATAGGGGTTAGGCACAACAATATCTCTGGTTGCCCAATATCGGACACCGGAAGGCGGCCAATTTTTGGAAACGCATAATCGCGCAATGTGTTGACCCACTGATCACCGTGCTTTGGATTCGACCACGTCGGCAGGCGTTCCTGGTGAACTTGCCTCGCCATTTCTTCAAATGTTGGAATGTCTTTCTTGGCATCAAACAATGGATCGCCACCCTGCCGAGCAACTCGACGATATTCCTGCGCCTGTTCGCGCGCCTCTTGAAGCGAAACATAGCTCGCGCCACCTAATCCATAGTCGCAACGCTTGCCTTTTACGGTCACACGCAGCATCCAGCGGCGTGCGCCAGAGGGGTCGACGACCAAATATAGGCCGCTTCCGTCGCCATGCCTGCCAGCTTTTGCAGTCTCGACTCCACGCTTTGACAGCTTACCAGTTAGATGCCCCAAATAATAACCTCCGCTTTCGCCCCACACTTTACCCCACACAGTGAGTGATATTGCATGTAATCGAATATATGTGAATTTAAAGGCGACAGCAAAATAGGCTTATAAATAAGGCGCAAACCTTATCTAAAGCTATTGATTGCAATTGAATGAAATGGGTCTCTGGCGGAGACGAAGGGATTCGAACCCTCGATACCGTTCCCGGTATACTCCCTTAGCAGGGGAGCGCCTTCGACCACTCGGCCACGTCTCCGAGGAGGTGTTTAGCCTTTCACAAAGGGATTCCACAAGCGGTTTTTTTGTTGTTAAGTTCGAGGGCTACGAACGCCCCTGAATTCGGTGAAATTGGTGGGTGAAAACAGCGACGCCCAATAGCGGAACTACGAGGTTTATCACTGGAAACGACAGTGGGATGGCCATGAAAATGCCCGTCAACCAAATCTCCATGAAGTGTTTTTTTCGAAGCTTGTTAGCCGCGGCCATACCTATGCGTCGGGCGGCGACTAGTTGGAAATACTCGCGCCCCAAAAGGAAACCGTTGACTATCCAGAATATGAACGGGGCCAGTATGGTGGAAGTGAAGTAGATGATCAGCGCTAATAGGTTGGCCAGCACCATGATACCAACAAACTTGGCGGCATCTATCATAACCTTGGTGAAGGGCAGGCTCTCGGCTGGGGGAAGGTTCGCGTAGTGTTTGGCCTCGACCGCGTCGGCGATGTCTTCGATGAAGAAACCGATCACCAGTGACGCCACCGGAAACATCAGGAAGGCGGATAGCACTAACATGGCGATCAACGCACCGCCGGAAGCAATTGCGCCAAAACTGGCGAATTCTCCGATGAATGGCAAGGTGATCGAGTCGGGGATAGCCCAGCCGATCAGGAAGGTGAAGGCGCAGAATGTGGCGGCCAAAAAGGCCAGGGTCAGACCGATGGAGCGCCAGAAGACGGATTGGAACTTACGGTCGGTCAGTTGTGCCAACGCCAGTTGAAAGTCTTCGAACCAATTCATTCAGAGACCCATGTTGTGATGGTTTCTACGTCTGGGCGGGGACGTTCCGGCGGCGTCATGCGTTCGGTTCCAATGTGGATGAAACCGGCCACGAATTCGGATCTGGACAGGGAAAGGCCGTGGCGCAGGAAGGAACGGTCGCTTGCCATCCAGCCGGTCAGCCAGTTTGCGCCCCAACCACTGGCGAGGGCAGCATTTAGCATGGATAAGCAAACGGCACCGGCTGACAGGATTTGTTCGATCTCGGGAACCTTCGGAGAGGGTACGGGTGAGGATACGACCGCGACGACCAACCCTGCGTCAGCAAACTGTCGACGGGCTTTCTCCAGCTTGTCACCTTCGACACCCAGTTGCGGGCCACGTCTAACGACATCTTCGGCCAAACGTTGCAGGGCTGCGCCTTCCAGTACGATGAAACGCCATGGCTCTAGTTTGCCGTGGTCCGGTGTGCGGGCGGCGGCCGTTAGGATGGGGCCCAATTCCTGATGTGTTGGCACTGGCATGGCCAAAGTTTTGGCCGGGCGTGAGCGACGGGTTTGTAGGAATTCGAGCACTTCTGGGCGTGGATCGGACATTACGGCTCCTGTTTGTTACATGGTGGTATTTCAGGGGCGTGGGGCAAAGTGTCAAGGTTTATACCCACTATACAAATGGACATGCACACAGTAGAAGGCAGCCAACACAAATTGTTCCGCCGCGCGTTCGATCATTCCGCGCCCGTGACCCGCATTCCGAGAGATAAGACATGACAGAATTTGAAGGTGTCGTACCGACGCTGGCGCAAGCATTGAATAAACGGGGTTATGAAACCCTTACCCCTGTGCAAGAGGCGATGCTTGCACCCGATCTTGATGGCGTAGACGCGTTGGTTTCGGCGCAGACCGGATCAGGTAAAACCGTTGCTTTTGGGTTGGCGATTGCACCGACGTTGATGGGAAAAAAGGACAAGCTTGGCTATGCGGCTGTTCCAGCGGCATTGGTGATTGCGCCAACCCGTGAGTTGGCGTTGCAGGTGAAACGCGAGTTGGAATGGCTTTACCGCGAGGCGGGTGCATCCATTGCGTCTTGTGTTGGTGGCATGGACATGCGCACCGAACGTCGTGCGCTGGAAGGCGGGGCGCATATAGTTGTCGGTACACCGGGCCGCCTTCGCGACCATATCGAGCGTGGCTCGCTGAATTTGGAAGGGCTGAAAGCGGTCGTTCTGGATGAAGCAGACGAGATG
>DFBD01000134.1:6680-8880 GCA_002367255.1 Rhodobacterales bacterium UBA3089
CGATGAACTTGAGTTTATTCTTGGTGCTTCGCCCGAAGATCGACGCACGTTGATGTTCTCGGCAACGGTTCCACGGTCAATTGCAAACCTCGCGTCGCGGTATCAACGCGATGCTGTTCGGGTGGCGGTTGCCTCTGAACAAAAGCAGCACTCGGACATCGAATACCGTGGGCTGGTTGTTCAACCTAGCGACACTGAAAACGCCATCATTAACGTCTTGCGGTACTACGAGGCCAAGAATGCGATTGTGTTTTGCAACACTCGTGCGACTGTTAATCATATGACTGCGCGCTTTAACAATCGTGGTTTCTCGGTTGTGGCTCTGTCTGGTGAACTTAGCCAAAATGAACGCACCCACGCCCTGCAAGCCATGCGCGATGGACGTGCGCGGGTATGCATTGCCACCGATGTGGCGGCGCGTGGTATCGATTTGCCAAATCTGGAATTGGTTGTTCACGCGGATTTGCCGAAAAATCAGGAATCGTTGTTGCACCGTTCTGGCCGTACGGGTCGTGCCGGCCGCAAAGGGGTTAGCGCGTTGATCGTGCCGTTCCGCGCCCGCAATCGCACCGAACGGCTGCTGAAGAATGCAAATGTTACGGCGACTTGGGATAGCCCCCCTTCGGCCGAGCAGGTTATCAAACGTGATAATGAGCGGTTCCTTTCAGATCCTGCACTAAGCGAAGAGCTAACCGAAGCCGAAGCAGGTTTTGCGCAAGACCTTCTGGCGCAACACAGCCCTGAACAAATCGCCGGAGCGTTGGTGCGAATGTACCGCGCTGGCCGCTCTGCTCCTGAAGAATTGCGCCCAGCCAGCGAGCGTGATGAGAAACCGCATAACCGTAAAGGTTTTGGCGACAGCGTCTGGTTCTCGCTTTCTATCGGTTTCAAACAAAAAGCCGAGGCGCGTTGGATGCTGCCGATGTTGGTTAAAACCGGTAAGCTGAAGAAACACGAGATTGGTGCAATCAAAGTCTTGCAATCCGTGACGTATATCGAAGTGGCCGCAGGCGGCGTTAACCGTTTTATGGATGCAATCAGCCCTTCGATGAAGCTGGAAAAAACCATAACCGTAAGCAAGATCGATGGTGTTCCACAAGTGGTAGCCGAAGCACGTGCGCAAGAACCAGAGGGAACAAAGACGTATAAGTCCCGCAAGCCGAAACCACCGCATCGTGGCAAAGGGCCGAAAAAGCCTTATGCCGGAAAACCAGCTGGGCCGGCTTCTAAGCGTAAGAAGCCAAAAAAGCCTAAGAAGTAAACACTTTAGCATTTAAGAACTGGATACCGCCTTGTCCCGACCAACGACCCTTTCCGATTTCGCCAAACGCCTCCGTTTTGCAGAGGCCTCTGCCCAGATAACCAAGCTTGGCGTTGCGCAAGTGCGTATCGAAATTCTGTCCGGCTTGACTGTCGCCCTCGCGCTGGTGCCCGAGGCTGTGGCCTTTGCGTTTGTTGCGGGTGTTGACCCACTAGTCGGGCTGTATGCCGCGTTTATGGTTGGCTTGATTACGGCGGTATTTGGCGGACGCCCGGGGATGATCTCTGGCGCGACAGGTGCTTTGGCGGTTGTGATGGTGGCCTTGGTGGCCGATCACGGCGTGCAATACCTGTTCGCGACCGTGGTTCTTATGGGCATATTGCAGGTGCTGGCGGGCGTGTTCAGATTGGGCAAGTTTATCCGCATGGTTCCACATCCGGTGATGCTGGGGTTTGTGAACGGTCTGGCTATCGTTATTTTCTTGGCGCAGATGGAACAGTTCAAGGTTTCAGACGGCGCTGGCGGGCATGTCTGGATGTCTGGTTTTACGCTGTGGCTTACGCTGGCGTTGGTTGCAGGAACCATGGCGCTGGTGTATTTCACCCCCAAAGTTACAAAATTCATCCCTGCGCCATTGGCCGCAATCGGCATCATCGCTATATTGGTGATAGCGTTCGATCTGCCTGTTCCACGCGTTGGTGATCTTGCTTCGCTTGAAGGTGGTTTGCCAACATTCAACATTCCGCAGGTGCCTTTCACGCTTGAGACGCTTTCTATTATCTTCCCCTACGCCGTGATCCTTGCCGCAATTGGCCTGATTGAAAGCCTGTTGACGCTTAACCTAGTCGGGACGATTACCGGCAAACGCGGTGGGGCCTCGCAGGAATGCGTAGCGCAAGGCGCGGCCAATGTGGTTACCGGTTTTTTTGGTGGCATGGG
>DFBD01000134.1:8993-29142 GCA_002367255.1 Rhodobacterales bacterium UBA3089
ATTATCGAGCTGATCCCGCTTGCCGCGTTGGTTGGCGTGATGTTTATGGTCGTTATCGGTACCTTCGCGTGGCAGAGTATTGGCGTTCTACGCCGTGTGCCAAAATCTGACGCGCTGGTGATCCTGTTGGTGACTGCTGTAACAGTTGCCGAAGACTTGGCTACCGCCGTTGTCGTCGGCGTACTGGTATCTGCCGTGGTTTACGCATGGAACGCTGCCTCGCGAATTCAGATCGTCGCGCGCCAATCGGAATCCGAAGATGGCGCGTTGGTTTACGAAATCGCTGGACCGCTGTTTTTTGGTTCCGCCACCAGCTTCGTTGAACGCTTCCATCCCGAAAATGACCCCGATGTTGTGATTTTGGATTTCATGGATTCCCGTGTAGTCGACCACAGCGCCTTGCAAGCGATCGAAGATGTGGCGGCGAAATATCAAGAGGCCGGTAAGCGTCTGCGGTTGCGTCATTTGACGCAGGATTGCCACCGGCTGTTAACCAATGCAGGTCAGTTGATGATCGACATGGACGACGACCCGGATTACCGCGTCGCCGTTGATTATGACGTTAACGTCGGGCAGATGGGCAGCGGTCACTAAAGCGACGAGGCTGCGCGCGCCGCTTGGTCGTAGATACCTGACAGGGTACGAAGGGTCGCGGCGATTTCGCTAAGCTCGTCACCGTCGGCGCTTAGGCTCTCGATCAGGCATTGCTCCCGTACGTCACGGTATTTTGTGCAAAGTTCGACGCCCTCGGGCGTGGTGGAATACAGCATTTCTTTGCCGGATTTCCCCCCCACAACCAGCCCTTGTTTCACTAGTTTTTTAATAGCGTAATTCACCGTATGGGCGTCTTCGATGTTCAGCATAAAACAGACATCGGACAGTCGTTTGCCGCGCTCGCGGTGGTTGATGTTGTGCAAAACCAGAATTTCCAATGTGCTGAGAGACGGATACCCGGACGCTGCCATGCAACGGCTTACCCAGCGGCTAAAACCGTTGTATGCCACGATCAGGCCGAATTCGAATTCCGAAAGCGGCCACCCGCCAGTTGTTGCCAAATGACGGGAAGAGACGATTTTACGTTTTGGTGGTTCATTTTTCATACGACAATACTGATATTTTATCGACGTTTTATCAAGGAAAAACCACCTATCGGTTAATTAGAACCGAACAATTTGCATGCCGCACAACCCGCGAAGCAGTGGACCCCATTAAGTAATCCTTAATGCCCGGGTGGTGTGAGGCGATTATGATCAGGTCAATATGGCGCTCGTCTGCCTCGTCCAGAATAACAGGGCTTGGGCTGCCATAACGCACGACCACGTCGGCTTCTACCCCAGCGGAATCAGCAACTGACTGAAGCGCGATTTGTGTTTCCTCAAGATTTCGTTGCTGTTGGCCTTCAGGCAGATATGACTGCGCATAGGCGGGAATATCGCCAATCACATGCAACAACGTAATTTTCGCATTATCATCTAAAAGCACGACTGCGCGTTTGATCATTGCTTGCCCGATATCGCTGTGGGCCAGATCGATAGGTACGAGGATAGACTTATACATAACCATTCTCCAATCAGGTTTCGGTTGCGGCAAGTATAATCTTGCTACTACCCACAACCTTGACCTGAATCATATGGTTATTGGATTACGCTTTATCGAAAAACGGAGTCATTTGTGCAACAATAACCGAGTTTTCATCCAGTGCCTGCTGCATCAAGGATTTTTCTTCGTCGGAAATGTCATGCCCTTCGGCGCGGCGTTCTTGCAGTGTGCCATAACCCGATACATCCAACGGGGCCATATCGGCCTGTTTCAGGATGGCTACGGTTTCGCGCACGGCCTCTGCCTCGTCTACGCCAGATGCATAACACATCAGCGCCGCGCCAGAACTGCCCTTCGGGAGCCCGTCATTGTCGGCGCGGCCTACCTCCACCAACAGGGTATAAACCTGCTGGGCGCGCTTCGTTTTGGGTGCCTCAGTCACGGAGCAAGTCGTTGATAGAGGTTTTTGAGCGGGTGCGTTCGTCAACACGCTTCACAATCACGGCGCAATACAGATTTACGTTGTTTTTGGAAGGCATAGATCCAGCCACAACAACCGAGTAGGGCGGCACTTCGCCATACATAACTTCGCCGGTTTCGCGGTCTACGATCTTGGTGGATTTTCCAATGAAAACCCCCATACCCAGAACCGAGCCTTCGCGGACGATACAGCCCTCGACTACTTCGGAGCGGGCGCCGATGAAGCAATTGTCTTCGATAATCGTTGGGCCGGCCTGCATCGGTTCCAACACGCCGCCGATGCCGACACCGCCGGACAAGTGTACATGTTTGCCGATTTGCGCACAGGAACCAACTGTGGCCCAACCATCAACCATCGAACCCTCGTCTACATACGCACCGATGTTCACGAATGATGGCATCAGCACCACGCCGGGCGCGATATAAGCCGAACGGCGTACAATGGAACCGGGAACTGCGCGGAAACCCGCGGCCTGCCACTGGTTTTCACCCCAACCTGCCCACTTGCTAGGAACTTTGTCCCACCAGCTAGCATTGCCATTGCTGCCTTCAATCATTTCCATATCATTCAGGCGAAAGGACAACAGCACGGCTTTCTTGGCCCATTGGTTAACGTGCCATTCACCATTGTCGCGGGGTTCCGCAACCCGAAGTTTGCCACTGTCCAACGCGTTTAGCGTATCTTCGATGGCTTCGCGAACTTCGCCCGTTGTTGCAGGGTTGATGGTGTCGCGCGCATCCCATGCGGCCTCGATGGCGGTTTCTAGTTGTGCGTTCGACATAGTGTTCCCCGTTTTGTGACTGGTCTTGTTCTGCGGATGCCTATAATTCGGAAACCAGGCATGTGCAACATGGCACAAATGATCCTGAGGATATTATGAACTATAAACAAACCCGATTCCCTGATGCCCGTGAGGATATACAAACATCAACCGAGGTGCCGGACACCCCACAAACCCGCGCCCCGACCTATCGGTTGGCCTTCGCCGACCCCGATTTCCTGTGTCGTGATGAATTGCGCCCGATGCGCTTGCAGCTGGAGTTGCTAAAACCCGAGATGGCGCTGGCCGAGAGGGGTGTCGAAAGCACAGTTGTTCTGTTTGGTGGGTCGCGGATTCCCGACCCTGTGAATAAAGCATCGGCGCGTACAGAAATGCTTGCGGACCTGTCGAAGTATTATACCGAGGCCCGAAAGTTTGCAGCGCATTGCACGAAGGCCAGCATGTCGAACGGGCACAAGGAATTTGTCGTTTGCACAGGTGGCGGGCCTGGTGTGATGGAGGCGGGAAACCGTGGGGCCGCCGATGTTGGCGGTGAATCCATCAGCTTGAACATCGTCTTGCCACACGAACAATCCCCGAATGAATATGCCACGCCGGAACTATGTTTTAACTTCCATTACTTCGCCATCCGAAAAATGCACTTCCTGATGCGTGCGAAAGCTCTGGCCGTATTCCCCGGCGGGTTTGGTACCATGGACGAGATGTTCGAGGCATTAACCTTAATCCAGACAGGGCGGATGGAACCTATGCCGATACTGCTGTTTGGCGAGGAGTTCTGGCGCAAGGTTATCAACTGGGAAGCGTTGGCTGATGCGGGTACTATCGGTGCCGACGACCTTAAGCTATTCCGTTTCGTTGAAACTGCTGATGAAGCGTGGGAAATCTTGCTGAACTGGGGTAATTAATCGTTAACCAGATACTCGGCGATAACGGTTCTTAACAAGGGATTAAAGTTATCGTCGGACACCAGCGTCAGGCGCGTTTGGCCATTTTCGTCGACCCAAACCGATATCCCCTCCATATTATCGAGGCGATTTGTGCGGCTTACCAGTAAGGTTTCGCCGTCAGTTAATTTGTCATTAACGAAGGTGAACCGACGGATACGGGTAGCGAACCCTGCCGGAACCTTGAAGGCACGTTCCAGCACGTAGAACCTGCCGTCTGGGTCAAAGTCTGCCCCGGTTACCAGAAACCCTCCGTCGCGGGGGATGGAAGTGGTTTGGCTCCATTCGGTTCCATCGAACCGGTAAACCGGGAAGGGCCGTGTTTCTTTGCCGGATCGTTCGGGGATGGCCAGCAGTATACCGTCAACATTTATGGCCAACGCCTCTAGACCCGAGTTGCTTTGTAACGTCCGAAAATCCGGATGCTTGGGCAGGAATTCCGCCGCTGCAGTTATGGTTTCATGTCGCATGATGCGGTGGTTGCCCTCGAACGCAACATAGATGGCACCATCCGGCCCGATAGCCAAGCCTTCGGCATTCATGTGGTAACCCGTCAGCGGATTGCCTTTGCTATCGAGGATAATCTGCGAGTTCGACAGGCTTACCGCACGTACTTCACCGTTTATGCGCGTTATGTTGCCCTCGAAAAATCTGCCTTGATCGCCGATCGCTAGAAAGTTGCCGTCAGGGAACACCTCGATACCCGAAAGGCCTCCGAGGTGTTCCAGATCGGCCTTTACAATAACCCGTCCCGCTGGTGTCAGTGTCTGTGCATTTGCAAGAATTGGCATCAAAACCAGCAGAGCAATCAGTCGGATCATCGTGCTTCCAATACGCCGAGGCATTGATTTGGCAGGTCAGACATCACCAGCTCGGGTTTCGGGACTTTGGGCGGGGCGTTCGGATCTGGTGGCAGCAGGGCGTCTGTCACCCACCATTCGACGTTGTCACATCCATCGCCAGCAGGGGGCGGGGCCTGTTCTGTGCAATCGGTTGAACCGTGTGGGCAGTTCAGGCGCACGTGGAAATGATAGGTGTGACCCCACCATGGGCGGAGCTTTCGCAAATACTTGCGCTCTGACGGGGTGGCATCCTCGCACATTTGTAATTTGATCGCGCCGGATACGAAGATACGAGCCACGGACCTGTCCTTAAGGGCGGCCATCAGAATTTCGTGGTGTGCATCCGTCCAGTTGTCGTTAACGGACTTCAGGTCTTTGGATACCACCGAAATGGAGGACAGGTCTTCACGCTCGTTTGCCGTCAGGTTCATACGGGTGGGTGGTAACATCCAGATGTCTGCATCCAAACCGATCTGGTGGCTGGCATGACCGGTTAGCATTGGACCACCGCGTGGTTGGCTCATGTCACCGACATAAAGGCCTTCCCATCCCGCCCGTTCCGCACTGTGGCTTAAGCGCTCGATGAAGGCGATAGTGTCGGGGTGTCCCCAGTTGCGGTTGCGCGACAGCCGCATGGCTTGCCAGTTCGCACCGGACTGAGGCAGTTGTTCAGCCCCTGCCAGACATCCTTTGGCGTAGGATCCGTAAGATTGTGACGCTTGTGCGCTTGGTAAATCGACATGCCCGAACAATTCCTTGGCGATAGGGGCGGCCGCGGCAGATGCCGCAGAAATTGCCCCCATCAATAGAATTATTCGAAACAAATATCGCATTTAATCCGCGCGTGTGCCCTCCGGTTTCACCCAGATTAACAGGATTAACCCGATAACGAAAAGCCCGATAAGCGGAACCATGCCTAAACGTTGACTATCCGTCATGCTTGTGGCCATCAAGATGGTTGCTGGCGCAAGGAATGCGGTGGCTTTGCCCGACAGCGCGTATAGGCCGAAGGCTTCGGTCATACGTTCTGGATTTGCTTGGCGTACCAGCATTGTGCGTGATGCGGCCTGAATTGCCCCGCCAGCGCCACCGATGATTGCGCCACAGATGTAGAACAGGGTGTCAGGGGCGGTTGAATCTGCGGCGATTGGCATGAAGAACAGCATTTCGCGCGAGGTCGAAACGATGGCGGTTACCACCAAAATCAGCGCAACGGCGCAGAAGATGATTACGGGTTTGGGGCCGAATCTGTTGTCTGCATGCCCGCCAACCCAAGCAAAGATTGCACCGGTAATGGCTGCGATAATACCAAACACACCAATTTGCGTGATAGACCATCCCAACACGCCAATGGCATATATACCACCAAACTGGAACAACCCGTTAAGTGCATCGCGATAGAACATCGAAGACAGCAAATATGCGCTGAAGCTGGTCTGCCCCGGTAAGGATTTCAGAGTGGTGATCAGGTCTGTGAAGCCTTTTGACAGGAAGTCCTTTTGCAATGGCTTTTTCTTAACGTCGGGCGTCCACAGGAAGAATGGCAACATGAAAACTACGTACCAGATCGCGGATAGCGGCCCGACGGAGCGGGTGCCTTCGCGCATTTCAGGGTCTAGGCCAAACATGGGGGCGGAGCCGAGCAGGGTTACCCCCGCGTCATTTTCCGCCAGTAGCAACAGCATGAGGAATAGTGCCAGAACACCCCCCCAATAGCCGAACGCCCAGCCTGAACCGGATATGCGGCCAAGATTTTCCTTCGGGCCAAGCTCTGGCAGCATGGCGTTGATGAAGATCGCGGCGAATTCGACGCCGATCAGGGCGATGCCAAAAGAGATGAGGATTAGCGTGATTGATGACATGTCCGGAACGGCCCACCAAAGGCCAAAAGAGCCAAGGGTGACCATCACGGAAAACACAAGTATCCAAGGTTTACGCGGGCCGGATCTGTCAGCGATAGAGCCCAGCATCGGTGCCAAAACAGCAATGAAAATGCCTGTTATGGTTAGCATTCCTGCCCATGCTTCCTGCCCTGCCACGTTGTCACCAATGACGGCCGAGGTGAAGTATGGCGCGAAGATAAATGTTACCAATAACGTGTGGAACGGCTGGCTGGCCCAGTCGAACGACATCCACCCCCAAACGCCTTTTTTCGATGCATATTGTACCATTTTTCCATCCCTGTTTGTTTTTTTAACGATATGACGTGCATAGAGTCGTTTAAGCAAGGGAAAGTTCTGACCTGTCCTCGGTTGGCGGATCGGTTTTTCCGGCAACAAAAGGAGGCACACCGTATTCTGTGGATCTTTAGATCTTTGCCGAACTACGCCGTTGGTGAAAATGATGCGTGGGTCGAAGCCTAGTACGGTATGCCAGAATAGAAACCGGCGGCCCGAAGTGGAGTCGGGCCGCCGGAAATGTTGGTTACAGTTTCTGTGCGTTTAGTTCGCCCAAGTCGTGTAACCGATGTTCATCGTCGTTCCGGTGAAACCGTTCACACGGAACTGCGAGATGCGACCTTGGTCGGTTTTGACGCAAACATATGTACCCACAGGCATGTTCGGTAAAGGTATAGGATTAGCAGAGTAACTCGCTGTGTTACATCCCGCGAATCCTCTGTTGGAACCATCACCAAGTGCCAGCAGCGCGCCGCTACGCGGCGAGATCATTTTGTTGGTGGCGGTGACTGCTCTATACCAGATATCAACGCCTGATCCGCCTGTTGTACCATCATCCAGATTAGCCGTGAACGTCTGTTGCAGCGCAATTGGCCCAGTCGAAAAAGTCACGGGTACTGGAACAGGTAACGGAATGGGAATTGGAATAGGCATTAGCATCTGAGTGAATACTTTCAACGAAGATGCCCTGTCGTTTAGCAGTAATCCAAGCGCGGTTACATTGCTGTCGATCGTGCGACAGTAGCCGCCCAGATTTGTGTCAGCACATAGTTGCACTTTGGCTATTCCATCGAGTTTGACAGACGAGATGCGGTCATTAAATGTCGCGTTCAACGAATTTAATGTACCGACGCCGTAACAGAACTCTGATCCGCCAAAGTTGGCGTTCGTATAGAAACACGCTTGATTGCCAACCGGTGGCGCCGGTTCAGGTTCGGGGTCGGGTGCAGGTAAAACCACACCGCCGTCACCACAGGTGATTGTCAGCGACGGGCCGTCCGGCCCAATGGTCAAACTAAGGCTACAATCAGGATCGGCTACTTCCCCCGATGGTTCAGGAGCAATAGTCAGGTAACTGGAACTCACCCAGCCATTTGTGCCAGTATGTTCAACATAACACCAACCGTTTGCCTGACATTCGGTTACTTCGACGATTTCCCCCTCAAAAAGGGTGTCGACAACACCAAAACTGGTGCCAGGGCCAGACCTGACATTAAGGCTTGTTGATGAAGCTGCGGGCGTTGCAGATGCAGCGGCAGCAGAAAAAATTATACTGGTAAAGGTAAATATAACAAGAATTGCAGAACGTATTAAGGTCATTTTAAATCTCCTTTTTAGGCACCAGATCGACCATAAACAGATGAATAGTCACTGCCATGGAATCCGATAACACCCAAATTTTAGGCTAATTTCGTGAATAACAATATGCGCGAGATCAATCTAAATTCAGATTTTGTGCCCGAAGATTTCGAGAGTTACGCTTCCGGCGGCCAGACACGTTGTCCTTCGGCCTCGATCCAGGCCTGAACCCAATCGGGGAGGGTTGGGTTCCAGTCTGGCACACCAAGGGCTGCCGCCCATTCGTCTGACGGAACTATGCCATCACCGGTGACGGCAAGCCGGAACAGGCCGGAGGATGTAGCCTCGCCCTTATGCCACATGCTTTGCACTACATAGAGGAACCGCGCGTCGCGCCCGACGATCTGTGAATGCATTTCCAGTTTGTTAAATACAGTCACTCGCTTGCGATACCGCACACTTGATCCCGCGATAGTAAACGACCATCCACGCTGTTTGATCACGTCCAGAATACCGACGCGTTGAACCAGTGGAATGCGGCCCAGGTCGTAAAGCGTTAGCGTGCGACCGTTGTTTAGCTCCATCCAGACATCAAGGTCAATCGGCAGGCAGTAATGCGTTGAAACATGCACCCCGTCGAGAGGGAGCGGTTTGTTCCGATACTTCCGATATTGGTGTATCATGCGTATGATGGGGTACATGGCGCCTCCGTTATCTTGAAGTGCCTTGTGGGGCGCATCATTGCAAGCGCTGACGTGGCGTCGCGATTGATAGTGGCGGGGGTTGTCTAATCCTGCAGAGCCACCTAACTAGAGCAGAACAACAATTCTAAAGGTTAAAAATATGCTGTCTCTATTCCAAATCCTTAACATACTGTTGGATGTCGTCTATTTCGTCGTGATTGTGCATATTATCATGAGTTGGTTGATTAACTTTCAGGTATTGAATGTCTACCAGCCGCTGGTCGGGCAGTTGTGGCGCGGGCTTAACCAGTTGCTTGCCCCTATGTACAACCGTATTCGCCGGATTTTGCCGGAAATGGGCGGGATTGATCTAGCACCGTTGGTGGTGCTGGTTGCTATTATGATCTTGCGTACAATTATCCGAAATAACGCCATTGCGCTGATGTGAACAACCTGTGGAAAACCACAAGTGATGGCTTGCTGCTGACCGCGTAAGTTAAGCGGGTGCATGTTACTGGCGACACAGTGGATATCACACGAACTCTACTTGGCATTGTTGGTTAACCGCTTTTAGGTGTTGCCTTTTGCTTGATCCACCGCAAAGAATTTGTGCAGTGAATTGAAATATATCACCGGTACAAACTCGAAAACAGGGGGACGAAGTAATGGACTGGAACGAAGAAATGCGCGACATCAGGAGAGATCTTGGTAAGCTACGGCCCGCAATTGCTGATGTTAGTGTGGCCTTTGGAGATCTTGCGGGGGCGGCAACTGCACCCGGTGCGCTCGACACTAAAACCAAGGAACTTATTGCGTTGGCTATCGGTGTGGCGACACGTTGCGAGGATTGCATAGGGTTCCATGTGAAGGCCGCCATTATGGCCGGGGCCACGCGCGAGGATGTCTCGGAGGCTATCGGTATGTGCGTTTACATGGGCGGTGGCCCGTCGTTAATGTACGGCGCCAAAGCTTTGGCCGCCTTCGACCAGTTTACTGCCCCAAAATAAGAAAATCGCCCCCCGTTTGCATAGTGCAAGGGGGGATCGATTACTTGTTCGCGAATACGGCCTCGTCACCCCAAAGCTGGGCAACGCGGGCGTCTCGGCCACAGCGGCTGCGATAGAAGCTGTATTTCAGTTTGTGGGTGTTGTGGTAGTTTTGGTGATACCCTTCGGCGTCCCAGAAATCACTTGCTGCCAGAATTGGTGTCACGATCGGCCCGCTTAAGCGCCCATCTAACGCGGCCTTGGAGGCTTCGGCTGCTGATGCTTGCGCATTAGTGGTTGCAAAAACGGCTGTACGGTATGGGCTGCCACGATCGCAGAACTGCCCGCCAGCGTCTGTTGGATCGATCGTGCGCCAAAATACGTAGAGCAATTGTTCATAGCTGACGATATCGGCGTCAAAGGTAATTTTCACCGCCTCGTAATGACCCGTATCACCACGCCCGACTTGTTTATAGGTCGCGTTGGCCAGCGTACCCCCGGTGTAGCCGGATATTGTTTCGACGACGCCATCGACATGATCGAAATCTGACTCCACACACCAAAAGCATCCACCCGCAAATATCGCGGTTTGCAGGTCTTTGGCTTGGCCAACAGTACCAATGGTCGTAAATATCAACGCAATCATTGCAAACAGTTTCATTGTCGTTCCTTTCGTTGAATGTATCGGCAACATGCGCATGCGGGCCCTTCACATGCAAACAACGTTACGGTGAAGGAATGTTTCAATCGAAATGGCTCTGGCCCTCGCCGCGCTTCCGTGTAAACTTGTGACAAACTTGATTGGAGATCATAATGCCCGGACTATTGCCAAACGTTGACCCAGACGGCCTGCTAGAATTCTCGGTGGTGTTCACCGACCGATCCTTGAATCACATGTCTGCCAATTTTCAACGCGTGATGCTGGATATTTCCGACACGCTAAAAGGGGCCTACAATGCGGCTTCGGTTGTCGTTGTTCCCGGTGGCGGGACTTATGGAATGGAGGCGGTCGCGCGTCAGTTTTCGACCGACCAGAAAGCCTTGGTGATCCGTAACGGTTGGTTCTCTTATCGCTGGACGCAGATTTTTGAAATGGGTGACATTCCGTCGGATCACACCGTTTTGAAAGCACGTCAGACGGGCAATTCGATCACGGCACCCTTCGCGCCCTTTCCGATCGAAGAAGCCGTTGCCAAAATTCATGAAGAACGTCCGGCAATGGTTTTTGCACCACATGTCGAGACATCCTCGGGGATGATCCTGCCAGATGATTACATCAAACAGCTTGCTGATGCGGCGCATGCAGTTGGGGGATTAATGGTTCTGGATTGTATAGCATCCGGCACAATCTGGGTGGATATGCAGGCGACGGGTGTCGATGTTCTGATTTCAGCCCCCCAGAAGGGGTGGAGTGCGTCACCTGCGGCAGCATTGGTAATGCTTAGTGCCGAGGCTCGCTCGCGGATTGATGATACGACGTCGTCCAGCTTTGCGTGCGACCTGAAGAAATGGTTGCAAATCATGGAGGCTTACGAGGGCGGTGGGCATGCCTACCATGCCACGCTTCCCACCGATGCGCTGAAGTCTTTCCGCGATACAATGTTGGAAACAGCAGAGTACGGGTTTGACAAGGTACGGGCCGAACAACAGGAACTGGGTGACAAAGTTCGTGCGATGTTGAAGGCGCGTGGTATTGAATCAGTCGCAGCTTCGGGGTTCGAGGCCCCGGGGGTGGTTGTCAGCTATACCAGTGATCCGGACGTTCAAAACGGCAAGAAATTCGCGGCGTTGGGAATGCAGATCGCGGCAGGTGTGCCGCTTATGTGTGATGAACCCGAAGGTTATCAAACCTTCCGTCTTGGCCTGTTCGGTCTGGACAAGTTACACAACGTGGATCGCACCGTCGCAAGTCTGGAAGCTGCACTGGATCAGGTGTTTTAGGTAATAGCCGCGCTTAACAGTCCGAGTTCCTTATTAAGCATCATGCCGGTCTGCCATCATCAAGCGCAACCAGATGTTCCTGATCTGCCCGCACCTTCAACTTGATGATCGGACTTAGGGAATAAAAATCAATCTTGCGCGCTTCTATCAACGGTTACGCCTGACGGTTGGCACATAGTTGGTTTCGCGTTCATGATCGCTGCGGCTTTCACGAGAAATCAATCCCTTCGTTCGTCCGTGAACTTCGATCATTTTTTCCTCGACCGGCGTCACGTCACGACCCCGTCGAGGCTTGCGCTTGCCTTTAGCCTTGCGTCCAATGAGCCCACCAATAACAAACGGAATTACGGAAGCACCCAGGAAAATCAATCCGAAGCCCCATGTCGCAAACCATGTATTGATACGCAGCGACTCCGGATCGCGGATGTCGTAAAGGATCGCGACCTCTTCACCGATGTCAAAGTTATAGCTGGAGGAAGACATAAAGGTCTGCCCTCTTTGCTTGCGTCCTTCAAAATCTACGAACCGGATCGTTGGTTTATAGCTTGTACTGTCGTCACCGGTGACCACTTCGACCGAAACCACGCGGCCAGTTACAGGCAACGCGTTGTTCATAAAGTCATATGCCAGGAAGGTCAGGATAGCACCCGCCACGAAGAAGATCATTCCCATGATGCCGAAAACTATTTTGAAAACTCGTACACCATTTTTATTTTTTGCCATTTTGAAATCCGCTTATTCAGTAATACATCCGACAGCACCGCGAAAATTAACGGGACTGCCTTTGATGTTAAACTTATTTAGCGATGTTGCAAAGATGGCTTACTTAACCCGTTTATCCCGTGCTGCCAGCAATTTCAAACGAAGTGCGTTGATCTTGATGAAACCGGCGGCATCCTTTTGGTCATACGCCCCCGCATCATCTTCGAATGTCACGTGTTCTTCGGAATAAAGCGAATGTTCAGACCAGCGGCCAACTGTCTGCGCCATACCTTTGTATAGCTTCAGACGCACGGTTCCTGTGACATGTTGCTGGCTGTTGTCGATTAACGCTTGCAACATTTCGCGCTCTGGCGAGTACCAGAACCCGTTGTAGATCAGCTCTGCGTACTTCGGCATGATCTCGTCTTTCAAATGTGCGGCGCCGCGATCAAGCGTGATGGACTCGATGCCACGATGCGCTTCCAACATGATTGTTCCGCCCGGCGTTTCATAAATGCCACGCGATTTCATGCCGACGAAACGACCCTCGACCAGGTCAAGACGGCCAATGCCGTGCTTGCCGCCAAGCTCGTTCAGGGCGGTTAGCATTTCGGCAGGCGACAAAGCTTTGCCGTTCAGTGCAACGGGATCGCCCTGTTCATAGGTGATCTCGATGTACTCTGGTGTGTTTGGCGCATCCTCGGGGTGGACGGTGCGTTGGTAAACATAATCCGGTGCCTCGACAGCGGGGTCTTCCAGAACTTTTCCCTCGGACGAGGTGTGCAACAGGTTGGCATCAACCGAGAACGGCGCCTCGCCACGTTTGTCTTTAGCAATCGGGATTTGGTTCTTTTCAGCGAAGTCCAGCAATTTAGTTCGGCTGGAAAGATCCCACTCGCGCCATGGGGCGATGACCTTGATGTCGGGATTCAAGGCATAGGCGCTTAGTTCAAACCGCACCTGATCGTTGCCTTTACCTGTCGCGCCGTGGGCGACGGCATCGGCACCACATTCTGCTGCGATTTCAACAAGACGTTTGGAAATCAACGGGCGCGCGATGGATGTGCCCAACAGATACAGCCCTTCATAAACCGCATTTGCACGGAACATCGGAAATACGAAGTCACGCACGAATTCTTCACGAACATCTTCAATGTGGATATTCTCGGGTTTGATCCCCAGCAATTCCGCCTTGGCGCGGGCCGGTTCCAGCTCTTCACCTTGGCCGAGATCGGCGGTGAAGGTAACAACCTCGCAACCGTATTCCGTCTGCAACCATTTCAGAATGATCGAGGTGTCCAAGCCACCTGAATAAGCGAGGACTACTTTTTTAGGAACGAATGCTGAGTCAGACATGGGGATTCTCCGGTCGATATTGTGTTATTGCCGCGTTTATGTGGTTTTTAAGGGCAGGGCAAGCGGTGCGCGTACCCTTAAGGGGATATGCACACATAAAAACACGCGTTGAAAATTGCCGGGTGTTTTCAAATTATCATTCTGTCGAGATTATAGGGCTGCAGTTATAATAAATCCCAAAGGGCTGCGATCACTTCGTCGTTTGTTACTTTATTTGCGGCGGCTTGGAGTGCCATATCTTCCAGCACTTTCGCATCAGTCTGCGCGGTATCAGCATCAGCAACGGTCTGTTCCAACGAAGCTACGTAAGATTCGTACGTAAACGGAGCCACAGCCACGCCTTCTTCGGCGGCGAGTTGCGCGCTATCAGTAGCTGCGTCTAGCAGGCCCTGACACTCTTCAGCGGTAAGCGAGAATTCAGTTGTCTCTGACCCGCATTTTACGATGAACGTATTAAGTGTAGATTTAGCCGCATCCAACGTAGCCCCGGCTTCAGCCGTTGCTTCAACGGCCAGTTTGTAGACCGCTATCATGCCGACGCGGGAATTCGTCGAGGAATTCGCCAATGCGTTGGCGTTTGCGTGCGCTGCGTTCAACGCCCCAAGCGACGACGCTGCGGCACTGCGATTATTATTGTTGTTGTCGCGACCACCACGGTTGTCACGATCACCACGGTTGTCGCGGCCACCACGGTTGCTGTTTTCGTTACGATTACCTGCGCTGTTGCCCTGCGAAAATGCCGGGCTTGCAGGGATGCTGACTGCCGTCATTACACCGCCCATGACCATGGTACTTACTGCCAAAGCAGACATAGACGTTTGGAAGTACTTTTTCATGTAACCTGACCTAATTTAATTCATACTGACAAAATAATTACTAGTTGCGTCCGTACGATAGCAGAGCAAAAATCATGGGTCAAAATTATACGAAGATTTATGAAGAAATATAGCGACAACTTTTGTGAAATGTGGCGAAATTGTGGCGAAACGGGCGGAAAGCCATGTTCGGGGCTGGTTTAGGGTAATGTTTTGTTAATGATTTAGGTTGCCTGAGACGAATCAGTGTGGTTTTTTGGGAACGGAAAACAGCAATACGTGAGGTTATCGTGCAAGCATTTGGATTTAATACTACGGCGGAAATTAGGTTTGCAGCAGGGGCGCTGGCGCGGGCTTCGCTTGATGAACTGGGCACGAAAGTGCTGCTCGTCACCGATCAGGGATTGCGGAAACTGGGGATTACGGCAGGGGTGGAAAAGGCGCTCGAAAATCGAGTCGTGGTTTTTGATGCGATAGAGGCGGACCCGTCGTTGGAAACGTTGATGAACGCGGTTGAAATGGGCCGCACCCAAGGCGTTACGGGGGTTCTCGGTCTTGGTGGCGGTTCGTCGATGGATGTGGCTAAAATGGTGGCGTTGCTGCTGGGTTCGGGGGAAGACCTGAACGATGCTTGGGGCGTTGGCAATGCCAAGGGGCCGCGGTTACCGCTGGTGCTGGTGCCGACGACTGCGGGGACCGGCTCGGAGGTGACTCCGGTTTCGATTATTACCGTCGGGGCGGAGGAAAAGCGCGGGGTTTCCTCGCCTATCCTATTGCCGGATGTGGCCATTCTGGACCCTGAACTGACAGTTGGCTTGCCGCCTGCAATCACGGCTGCGACGGGCATTGATGCGATGGTGCATGCGATCGAGGCCTATACCTCGCGCAATGCCAATAACAACCCGATGTCAAAGATGCTGGCGGTGCAGGCGCTCGACCTTTTAGGGGCCAATATCGAGCGGGCTGTGAGCCACGGCGATGATCTGGATGCACGTGGCGCGATGCTGTTGGGATCAATGCTGGCGGGAATGGCATTTGCCAATTCACCGGTGGCGGCAGTGCATGCTTTAGCTTATCCGATTGGCGGGATTTTCCACATCCCGCACGGGTTGTCGAACGCACTGATTTTGGCGCAAGTTATGCGGTTCAACGCGCCCGATTGCGGAGGTGAATACGCAGAGCTGGCACCACATATATTTCCCGATATCGACACAAAACAAGGGGCACAAGCGGTTTGCGCCGAGTTTATCGAGCAGTTGAGCGACCTGACTGTGCGCGTTGGATTACCGCCGCGATTACGGGATGTTGGCATCCCGGAAGATGCCTGTGAACGTATGGCCAAAGATGCCATGGTGCAGACGCGGCTTTTGGTTAATAACCCGCGTGAAGTAAGTGAAGTGGATGCCCTGAATATATACCGTTCAGCATGGTAACTAAGGAATTGCGATGAGCGAATTACTAAATACTGTCGTTAATGGCGAAGAAGCGGGCTTTCCGCTTTTGATTGCGCACGGGTTGTTCGGGACGGCGCGAAACTGGGGTGTTTTGGCCAAACGGCTGGCGGATGAACGTCAGGTGATTTCCGTCGATATGCGCAATCATGGCACATCTTTTCGGGCACCGACTAATACGTATGAAGACATGGCTGGCGACCTTGCACGCGTGATTGAAAATCGCGGCGGAAGGTCGGATGTTTTGGGGCATTCGATGGGCGGTAAAGCGGCGATGGTGCTGGCGTTATCGCAATCTGATCTGGTCGAAAAACTGGTCGTAGCGGACATCGCTCCGGTGGAGTATTCCCATAGCCAGTTGGATAAAATCGATGCGATGAAGGCGGTTGATCTAAGCGTGGTGCAGCGACGTCGGGATGCGGATGAACAGTTGGTCGAACGGATTAAGGACGTGCAACTACGGTCATTTTTATTGCAAAGCCTAACGCTTGGTGAAGAGGGTGCCAGCTGGAAATTGAACCTTGATGTGTTGGGCGCGGCGATGGCCGATATTATCGGATTTCCGGATATCGAGGGCGTGTTTGAAGGCGAGGTTTTGTTCCTGCATGGCGGGAATTCGGACTATGTTCGACCGGCCCATCACGAGCGCATTATGACGTTGTTCCCAAATGCCCGATTCGAGGTGATCGAAGGGGCGGGGCATTGGCTGCACGCCGAAAAACCCCGTGAATTCGAGGCCGCAGTTCGCGGGTTTTTAGGGTAGCCCGAAAAGGTTAACGCAGTCGCTTTTACGCCGGTTTTTTGTATGCACAATGCGTACACAACCCGTACACAATGTGTATGTACAATCTGCGTTAACCATTCGGGCGAAATGTGGCGTTACATCAGCTCGATTGCCAATGCGATGCCCTGCCCGCCACCGATACACATGGTGATCAGACCTTTGGAGCCGCCGGTGCGTTCAAGTTCCGCGATGGCTTTCAGCGTAATGATTGCGCCGGTTGCGCCAACAGGGTGGCCCAGCGCGATTGCGCCGCCGTTGGGGTTTACTTTGGCGGGGTCCAGGTTCAACGCATTGGTAACAGCACAGGCTTGGGCGGCGAAGGCCTCGTTACTTTCGATCACGTCGAAATCTTCGGCGGACAGGTCTGTGCGTTTCAGCAGCATTTCGACGGCGGGGATGGGGCCGATGCCCATTACCTCGGGGCGGACGCCTGCGTGGGCATAGCCAAGGATGCGGGCTTTGGGCTTCAGGCCTGCGCGGTTGGCGGCGTCGGCTGTGGCAAGGACCATCGCAGCGGCGCCGTCGTTGATGCCGGACGCGTTGCCTGCGGTTACGGTGCCGTCTTTTTTGAAAGCGGAGCGTAGGCCAGCGAGGGCCTCGGCACTGGTAGCTTTAGGGTGTTCGTCGGTGTCGAACAGCACGGTGTCACGGCGGACTTTTATTTCGATCGGGGCGATTTGGGATTTGAAGTATCCGGCCTTGATTGCTGCGGCGGCGCGGCGCTGGGATTCAAGGGCGAAGGCATCTTGGTTTTCGCGGGTGATGTCATGTTCGGCGGCGACGTTTTCTGCCGTGACACCCATGTGCCCCGTTCCAAACGGGCAGCTTAGAGCGGCGAGCAGCATATCCGTGGCGGTGAAGTCCCCCATCTTTTGGCCCCAGCGGGCTTGCGGAATGATATAGGGGGCGCGGCTCATGCTTTCGGCACCGCCAGCGATAGCGAATTCCGCGTCGCCCAGCATCAGCGATTGTGCGGCGGAAACGATGGCTTGTGCGCCAGAACCGCAGAGGCGGTTGACGTTCATTGCCGGGGTGCTGTCGGGGATACCTGCGTTGATGGCGGCGACGCGGCCTAGGTACATGTCGCGTGGTTCGGTGTTTATGACGTGCCCGAAGACCACGTTGCCTATTTTGGCCGGGTCTACGTCGGCGCGTTTCAGGGCCTCGGTGGTGACGTGGGTGGCTAGGTCGACCGTTGGGATGGCGGCGAGGCTGCCGCCGAATGTGCCGATGGGGGTGCGGGCGCCGTCGAGAATTACGATGTCTTGGGTCATGGGATGCTCCTGTAAAGTTTGGGTGAAGTTTGCATGGGATCGCGAGGGCTGGCAACCGCTACGTTGCGTGTTTTGATCGACAGAGGGGGGAGTTTTCCCTATACATGGGCAATATGCGTATTTCACATATCGATCATGTTCAGTTGGCGATGCCTAAAGGCAAGGAAGCGGAGGCCGCCGCGTTTTACGTGGATGCCCTTGGATTGGAGGCGGTTGAGAAACCGGAAGCCATGAAGGCCAATGGCGGTGTCTGGTTCGGGAACGAAAGCGTGAATATCCACCTTGGGGTGGAGGCAGATTTCCGAGCTGCGAAGAAGGCACATCCGGCGTTGCGGGTAGATGATCTGGAGGCTTTGGCCACGCGGTTGAAGGCAACGGGGTTTGCTGTGATTTGGGATGACCGCTTGCCAAATACGCGACGGTTTTACAGCGATGATCCGTTCGGGAACCGTATAGAATTCATGGCCGTTTAGGTCAGAATACCAACCATAAAACGGCGAGAACGCCTACGCCCACGAACCAGCTTCGCCATAATACGCGCACGGCGGCGTCGATGTCTTCGGGGGTTAGGTGGGTGCGGCCAGCCTCGTTTACCCACATCAGTTCGGTCATGGTGCCATTATAGCTGCGTGGGCCCGATACGGCTATGTCCAGTACGCTTGCCATGGCCGCTTCGGGCCAGCCGGCGTTGGGGGAGCGATGGTGTTTGGCATCGACCAGCATGGAGTCCCATCCGGTCTTGGACCAGTAGGCCAGACAAATAAGCCCACCGGATAGGCGGGCGGGAATCCAGTTTACAAGGTCGTCGATACGGGCCGCGGCCCAGCCAAAATCCTGATACCGCTCACTACGATGGCCGATCATACTGTCGGCGGTGTTGATAACTTTATAGATCAAAATACCGGGCAGGCCGAAGATCAGGAACCAGAAGGCGGGCGCGATCACACCGTCAGAGAAATTTTCAGCGGCACTTTCAATTGCACCACGGGCAACGGCACTTTCGTCGAGTTCTTCCGGGTCACGACCGACAATCATGGAAACAGCGCGGCGACCCTCGGGGAGGGAGGAGCGCAAGGCGGTGGCCACTTGGGATACGTGATCTGCAAGACTGCGTTGTGCCAGCAGGATTGCAGCGAGCAGGGCTTCGAGTATACCCGCATAGGGAAGGGCTTTGATAATCAGACCAAGGATGAGGGCGCCAAGGATCAGTGCGGTGATGGTAAGCCCCCCCGTAAATCGACGATAGTCACCATGGTTGAGGTGTTCATCCAGCCACTCCACGGCGCGGCCCATCAAAGTGGCCGGATGCGGGACGCGGCCCCACAGCCAGTCGGGTTCGCCCAGGATAGCGTCAAGAATGAGGGCGATCAGAAGAAGGGTGAGGGTATTCATGTGGGGTCCAGCGACTCGGGATGGGAAATTACCCTTCCGTACCACTTAGGTACTGCTTCGACTATCAGTTTTAGGGGAGTCGTCCGTCTTAATTCCGACTCAATTTTGATATTTTAGTGGTTTATGATGTATCTATCGCAGTTTTAGCCACAGCATATAGATCGTTAACTATTTGTTAACACTTTTGGTAAATGTTTACATAATTCTTAGTAGAAATTGTTAGCATTGAGTGGTGGAGCAAACGATGCGAATTTTATTGGTACAACACAATCTCGACTTGTCGGAACTGTGGTCTCGGTTCTTGCAGCGGCAAGGCGTGGAGGTCGTGCAGGCAGCGACGCAACTGGCGGCGATCAACAAACTGCGCTTCGAGGATTTCGATGCGTTGGTACTGGATTTGATTTTGCCCGATGGCGGGGCGATTTCGATTTCGGATTATGCCACGTATCGGTGCCCCGATGTGCCTATTATTGCGGTGACCAGCACCAGCTTTTTCGCGGACGGGTCGATATTTGATCTTATTCCTAACGCTCGCAGTTTGATGCGAACCCCGTTGCGTCCCGATGATCTGGCGGCAGTACTAGAGCATTATGTGCCCGAAAAACCTACGCCGTGCGGCAAGCCCGCAGTGGCATAGAGGCGCAGCTAACTTCGAAATTGTAACTTGACGTTAAGAGTTTATTGGCAAACGATAGGCCGGTA
>DFBD01000207.1 GCA_002367255.1 Rhodobacterales bacterium UBA3089
ATCAATGTGGCACCGGTTTTTGTGCCTATATGATAAATACATCATTGGAGGAAATATGGGCAATCCGGTATTTCACACAGACAGCATAACAAAAATTTACGATACGGGCGAAGTAAAAGTTTTTGCTTTGCGCGGAGTAGATTTGGATATTTATGCCGGTGAGATGACGGTTCTGCTTGGCCCCTCCGGGAGCGGAAAATCCACGTTGTTGAATATCCTGGGCGGGCTGGACAGCGCAACGGAGGGGGCGGCCTATTTCAAAGATATGAACCTAACGGCGATGACGGAACGGCAGTTAACTGCGTATCGGCGCGATCACGTCGGCTTTGTTTTTCAGTTTTACAACTTGGTACCGAGCCTTACCGCACGCGAAAACGTGGCGCTGGTGACCGAGGTTTCATCAAACCCGATGCGACCTGAAGAAGCACTGGCAATGGTCGGGCTTGAGGAACGGATTAATCATTTTCCGGCTGAATTGTCGGGTGGCGAACAACAACGTGTTGCCATCGCACGCGCTATCGCCAAACGCCCCGAAGTTCTGCTTTGTGATGAACCGACCGGTGCTTTGGACAGCAAGACGGGCGTTCGTGTTTTGGAATCCCTTGCGCAAATCAATAACGAACTTGGGACCTCGACAGTGGTTATCACCCATAACGCGGCAATTCAGAATATGGCGCACCGTGTTATTTTCTTTGCTGACGGTCAAATAAGTGAAGTGAAAGTTAACGAGTCCCGACTTCTGCCGCACCAGATCGAATGGTAGATTATGCAGGTTCTCGACAAAAAACTTATGCGGGATTTTGGGCGATTATGGGCGCAGTCGTTGGCAATTGCGTTAGTGCTGGCGTGCGGCGTAATGATATTGGTAATCGCCATAAGCGTAGAGCGCTCGCTTTCTGAAACGCAATCGACGTTTTATGAGCGCAATCGGTTTGCAGACATTTTTGCGTCGGCAACAAGGGCGCCAAACGATTTGAAACGTGAAATCGAACGGATTTCCGGTGTCAGTATTGTCGAAACCCGCATTACGCAATTTGCCATACTTGACCTTGAAGGACTTGACGAACCCGCCGTCGCTAGATTGGTTTCGCTACCTCCGATGGGTGAGCCATTGCTAAACATTCCGAACCTTGTGTCAGGAAGAATGCCCGACCCGCAATTTTCGAATGAAGTTGTTGTTAACGAATCCTTTGCCATCGCAAACGGGTTTACTGCTGGCGACAGGTTTTATGCCACCTTGAACGGGCAAAAGCGGTTGTTATCCATAACCGGAACGGTGTTGTCACCTGAGTTCATCTATCTGATTGGGCCGGGGGCAATGATGCCAGATGACAGGCGGTTCGGTGTGGTCTGGATGGGATATGACGCGCTCGCGTCTGCATTCGATCTGGGTGGCGCCTTTAACGACGTATCCTTGCGTTTAACGCGGGATGCAAATTCGCAAATGATTATAGACGAGCTGGAAAAACTGCTGGCACCTTATGGCGGGACGGGGCCATATGACCGAAGTATGCAAACCTCGCATATGTTTCTGGACTCTGAATTAGCGCAGCTCAAGGCGATGGGGCAATCGGTTCCACCCCTGTTCTTCGTGATTACAGCATTTCTTGTGAACATGGTGCTGGGGCGCTTGATAACCCTGGAACGCGAACAAATCGGCTTGTTCAAGGCCGTTGGGTATTCGAATGCAGCGATAAGTTGGCACTACGTTAAGTTGGCGATTGCAATTGGATTATTCGGGGTGATCATCGGCTGGGTGGCAGGGGCATCCGCCTCTTATTGGTTGGCGGGGTACTACACTGTTTATTTCCATTTTCCATATCTGATCTACATAACGAGCCCGAACATTTACGCGATATCCGCAATGGCAGGAATTGGAGCCGCCGTAATTGGCGCGACGCGTTCGGTGTTGAAAACAACGCGTCTGTCACCGGCGGTTGCCATGGCACCACCTGCACCCACAAGGTTCAAGCAAAACATATTCGATAAGATCGGTCACATGATTGGCGCGCGCCAACCCTTCATGATGATTATTCGTTCTATAACACGCTGGCCGATAAGGGCTTCGCTAACCGCAATCGGGATCGCGTTATCTGTGGCCACAATGATCGCGACGTTATTTATGTTCGATTCAATGGACATCATGATGGACTCGGCCTTTTTTCAGGCAAACCGTCAACAAGTGACGCTATCACTCGCACAACCCAAATCGCATGCGGTTTTGGCAGATGTAGAAAATCTGCCCGGTGTCTTGCGGGCTGAAGGGATGCAGACGGTGGCCGCTCGCCTGACAAATGGCCACTTAAGCAGAGTTATCGGTGTTGAAGGGCGCATTCCCGGGATGGACCTTAGCCGCGTTCTTGACGCTAGCAATGACTCAGTCGTGCTCCCCGAAAAAGGCATCATACTGTCAGAACGCCTTGCAAAGCGTCTTGATGCGCAGGTCGGGAATATACTGGACCTGGAAGTCCTTCAAGGACAGCGCGGACATTTTGATGTCCCCGTTACCGGTGTAATCGAGCAATACTTCGGAACCGGTGCTTATATGGACCTAGAATATCTAAGTGCGCTGTTACAACAACAGCCGATGGTGAATTCCGTTAATATCTCAATTGATGAGAACGCACTCGGCGGCCTCTATGAACAAGTAAAAGCAGCCCCAAACATTGGGGGAATTGTGCGCTGGGATCAAATACGCCAAGGATTTACTGATACGATTGCCGAAAGCGCCTCGATCACGACCACCGTCTACGCATTCATTGCCAGTCTAATAGTCGTCGGAGTCGTATATAACTCGGCGCGAATACTGTTATCCGAACGCGCGCGGGAATTGGCAAGTTTACGGATTCTGGGGTTCACGCAGGGCGAGGTGTCGTTCATCCTGATGGGCGAGCTACTGTTTCTGACCGTCGTTGCCATCCCTATTGGATTCGTTATCGGATACTTTCTCGCCTACGCAATCGTTGAAAGCTTTTCCAGCGATCTATTTTCATTGCCGTTTTATATTTCGCGCGGAACGTACGCCTTTGCTGGTATCGTCACGTTCACTGCATCCATGGCATCCGCATTGTTGGTTCGCGGTCGCGTTAACCGTTTAGATCTTGTCTCCGTCATGAAAACCCGGGAGTAATCAATGGCTTTTTCCTTCAAAAAAATCGTATCTTGGACTATAGGCGCAGCCGTAGTTGGTGCGGGCCTCTATTTTACTTTTCAAGAGCAACCCGTACCTGTCGATGTGGCTCATATCACCTCCGGTCCGATGGAAGTTACGATTGATGCCGACGGAATAACCCGTGTTCGCAACGTGTTCGAAGTCTCGGCACCTGTATCAGGCACCGCACTAAGAAGCCCGGTGGAAGTCGGCGAATTCGTTCTGGCGGGTGAAACTGTCGTAGCGATAATCGAGCCAAGCCAACCTGTTTTTCTGGATGCCAGAAGTCGACTACAAGCAGAAGCCGCAATCAAAGAGGCCGAGGCAGCTTTGCATTTAGCAGAACTGAACATCTCGGCGGTGGAGGCAAACTACAAATTCGCAACCAGCCAGTATGATCGCGCAAAATCTCTTTCCGACAGTGGATCGCTTTCGACGAACGCACTGGATGAAGTAGAACTATTGCAAGAACAAGCGCGCACAGCACTGGCGTTAGCACTTTCCGAGCGAACATTGAGGTTAAGCTCATTGGAACGTGCAAAAGCGATGTTGATTGAGCCCGACACAGGTGAAATCGCACAAGAATCCTGCTGTATCGAAATCCTTGCTCCAATTGATGGAAGTATCCTTAGCATTGCTTCGCGCAGCGAAAGGGCTGTTATGGCAGGCGGGCAGTTGGTAAGCATTGGTTTAGTGGATGATCTGGAACTGGTCGTCGATTTACTTTCGAGCGATGTTGTTAACATCGCAACAGGTGCGATGGCCTATGTCGAACGTTGGGGCGGTGAAGGCGTTCTAAAAGCCGAAATCACCCGGATAGAACCATCCGCATTCACCAAAATATCCGCACTAGGAATTGCAGAGCAGCGCGTAAGAGTCGTTTTAGGCTTCAACTCACCGGACGAGGATTACAGGGCATTAGGCGACGGGTTCCGCGTATTTGTACGCGTTGTCGAGTGGCACGACAGCGACGTTTTACAGATTCCGATCAGCTCTTTATTTCGTGAAGGCGACAGTTGGATGGTTTTCAAAGTTGTTGACGGAACCGCTCAAAGCGTCGCGGTTGATATTGGCCAACGAAATGCATCCATTGCAGAGGTTCTGGATGGGGTCATCGAAGGGGACATCGTGATCACGCACCCTAGTGATCGTATTTTCAACGGTGTTCTAACCGTGAATCGTAACGACTTGTAATACGCGCCCTTGGGATACCGAACCAAGCCCGCGCCGCTCCTTAAACGCAGCTTGAACAAGGCTGAATTGACGAATACGATCATCCCGACCAATCTTCAGGAGCCGCACCAATGTCACAGCTATTCACACCCTACTCGATCAAAGACGTCACCTTTCGCAACCGCATCGGCCTCGCACCTATGTGTCAGTATTCGGCTGTCGACGGAATTATGAACGATTGGCATCAGGTACACCTTGGCTCGCGCGCTACGGGTGGTGCGGGGTTGATTATCGCTGAAGCGACAGCCGTTCGCGCCGATGGGCGGATTACGCCGGGATGTGTGGGCCTGTGGAACGACAACCAAATCGAACCTGCCTCCAAAATCAACCAGTTTATCGCAGAACAAGGCGCAGTCCCGGCCGTGCAAATCGGGCACGCAGGGCGCAAAGGTTCGGCAGCAGCACCTTGGGATGGCGGCGCGCACCTCAAAGATGACGAAGGCGGATGGCCTACCGTCGGGCCAAGCGGCGCGGCATTCGACAGCGAAGGCGTACGCCTTTGGAAAACACCGACCCAGATGAGCATCGCTGAAATTGCACAAATGCAAAACGCCTTTGTCGAAGCGGCCAAACGCGCGTTGGCAGCAGGGTACAAAATGTTGGAAATCCACGGCGCCCACGGCTATCTTCTACACAGCTTTTTCACGCCTTTGGTTAATACCCGCGACGATGAATACGGCGGTGACCTTCGAGGTCGCGCGCGCATGATGCTGGAAACCGTAGAGGCTGTCCGCGCTGTCTGGCCCGAAAACCTGCCACTGGCCGTTCGATTATCTGTGGCGGACTGGGTAGAAGGCGGGCTAACCATCGAAGATAATATACAGATGGCGAAATGGGTTAAAGAGCGTGGCGTAGACATTGTGGATTGTTCGAGCGGCGGCGCAACCCCTGCCGCGCGCGCCTCCATCGGGCCTCGCACGGCAGAACAGGTTGGTTTGGCAGGGCAATTACGCGCCGAAGCCGGCATCGCCACCATGGCTGTCGGCGAGATAACAGAAGCAAAGCAAGCAGAAGAAATTATCGCCTCCGGTCAGGCAGATATCGTTCTACTTGCGCGTAAAATGATGCGTGACCCATATTGGGCGATGCATGCCGCCCTTGAATTGGGTGTAGATGTCAAAGCGCATCTTCCGCACCAATACGGCTTTTATATAGGTTGACCCCCCAAGGTTTCGACCGCTCTATGGGTTAGTCATGCAACAACTGATCCATCAGCGCCGAGGGCTGCTCACAACCCGCCTCGCCCACGACCCGCGCCGGAACGCCAGCAACAGTTTTGCAGGCTGGTACGGCGTGCAAAACGACCGAACCAGCGGCGACACGGCTACAATTCCCGACTTTGATATTCCCCAAAACCTTGGCGCCAGCACCTAACATCACGTTGTTGCCAATCTTGGGATGGCGGTCATGATCATCCTTACCAGTACCGCCAAGCGTCACCGAATGCAGCATGGAAACATTGTCGCCAACCACCGCCGTCTCGCCAATCACAATCGAATGCGCATGGTCGATCATCAGCCCACGCCCAATCTGGGCGGCCGGATGGATATCCACGCCAAACACTTCGGAAGTGCGCATTTGCATAAAATACGCCAAATCCTTGCGATCATGCACCCAGAACCAATGCGCCAGACGATAGGCCTGAACCGCTTGAAATCCCTTATAGAACAATAACGGCTGAATATACCGATGGCACGCCGGGTCGCGTTCAAACACGGCCAGAATATCCGAGCGCGCAATAGCGCCAAGCCGACATCCGGCGTGATATGCCTCCTCGAAGGCGTTATACAGAATGGATTCCGTCATCTCGCCAGACGCCAGCCTGTGCGCAATGCGGTGGCTTAACGCCACTTCCAGCGTTGGATGACTAAGGATCACCGAATGCACCAGCGAAGCCATGACCGGTTCATTTCGAATGATTTCGGCAGCTTCTTCACGAATTTGATCCCAAACCGGATCAATCGAAACAACCTTTGGATTGGCTTCGCCCATATTCAGCACTCCTACTTGCAAGCGGCATTCTAGCATAGCAAAGTGATAAATCGGAAGCGGTATCGCGTATTGCAATAACAGAAGGGCAAAAAATGGCACCGGACCGATCAAATAAATTTTACCAGACCCTGCTGGAAAC
>DFBD01000088.1:0-7671 GCA_002367255.1 Rhodobacterales bacterium UBA3089
ATTCCCTTTGCAGAATTTCAAATTCCGAGTGATCCGCAGTGCTGCCATTGCCCATAGGTGACGTTGCTGCTGTATCTTGCGCAGCCAGACCGACAGGTCCGGCCAAGAAGGCGGCGATTAGCGTGATAATTAGTTTCTTACTTATTACTACCATTGGTCCAACTCCTAAACCGATGATCTCAATACCAGCATCACTCACACTGCACGCGTAAGTTTGTCTGTGAAGAACGCTGCTTTAGGCTAGCACAATAATTATGGAGTTGTCCTTAGAAAGTTTCGATCGCTTGATGGCTCTGTTAGCCACCAATGTGGAATGCACCCACTGGAGTTCCACCAACCGGGGATATGTTTGCCCCATATTTTGGAGGACCAGAGGATGGATGGGAAGCGACAAAACCGGGCTTCGGCACAACTGCGGCGAAGGTCCGCTTTGTCCGGTGAGTTCAACTGATCGACGCAACACACTCAGCGAACTTCTCAGCTGGCGTTTGATATTGCAAGGTCCTGCGCGGTCTCTCGTTCAGCTGGCGTGCTATGGCGCTCAGTTTTGCTTGGGAATGAACAGATAAATCAGTTCCGCGGGGTAAATACTGCCGAAGCAGCCGATTGGTATTTTCATTTGATCCGCGTTGCCATGGGGACTGGGATGACAAAAATAGACATCAACGTCGGTCGCCATCGTCAGGCGCGGATGATCGGCAAGTTCTTTGCCACGATCCCAAGTTAGAGATTTATAGAGTTCACGAGGCAGCCGCTGGGATTGTTTGATCAGCGTCGAAACAACGCTCTCAGTATCCTTATTCGCGACCTTGACCAGCATGACATACCGGGAATGCCGCTCGATAAGCGTTGCGATGTAGCTGTTCCTGGAACCGCCAATTAGGTCACCCTCCCTATGCCCTGGAACGGCACGTCCCTCGACACAGGCCGGCCTTTCGCTAATCGATACAGCATCCTTGATTTGACCCAACCCATTGCGTTTTAGGCTGGCATGCCTGGAGCGGCGGATCGTGCGCTTGGCGCGTAAATGCTCGAGAAGTTCCTGCTTCAGCACGCCACGCGCCTGTATATAAAGGCTTCGGTATATCGTCTCATGCGACACGCGGGGCCAATGTGCCCGATATCGTCGGTTCCGGTCTTGGCCTTACAATTGCTGACGAGGTTGTACGCGCACACAAAGGCCGAATTCAAATACGCTCCAATACGGAAGGGTCAGGCGCATGCGTTTCGCTTATTTTGCCACGAGTTTGATATTTTTCATCCTCGGCCCGCATCTAGCTTCGGCTTTCGAGGTAGAGGGTAATCGCATTTACCCGGCATCAAACGGCAATGTGACGTTGAAGATAATCTCGACCGCCGACATCAATGTGTTCGAGCCGATTATTCTGGAATTCCAGCGCGCCCATCCCACGATAAACATAGACTACGTTATTGCCAGCAGCACGGAATTGATGAAGGCGCTTTATGAAGAAGGGGCCACGTTTGATCTGGCGATTTCTTCAGCAATGGATTTGCAGACAAAGCTGGCAAATGATGGATACGCGCAGACCTATTCTTCCGATGCTACGGATGCGCTGCCGGATTGGGCCAAATGGCGTAACCAGATTTTCGCATTCACACAGGAATCGGCGGCAGTGGTGATTTCCGAAGCGGCATTTCAGGGAATAGACCCACCCAAAACCCGCGAGGAACTTATTTCGCTGTTGCGCGACAATCCGGAAAAATTTGACCAACGCATTGGAACCTACGACGTGCGTGTATCAGGGGCCGGATATCTATTTGCGACGCAGGATTCCCGAAACTCCGACTCCTATTGGCGCCTGACCGAAGTAATGGGGCGTTTGAACACCCGTTTGTATCGAGGCTCCGGTGATATGATAAGCGATGTCGCTTCAGGCCAACTGGCGTTGGCATATAACGTCGTTGGCAGCTATGCCATGTCCCGGTTGCCTGACTACCCCGGTATCCGGGTTATATTGTTCGACGATTATGTGAATGTGATGCTCCGCACGGCTCTTATACCCCAAAATGCAGAAAGCCCGTTGGAAAGTGGCATGATGATAGATTTTTTGGCCGCATTAAGCCTAAGGCCCGAATTGACCAAACTTACTAGTTTGCCACCAATAGATTCCGTCCAGTTACAAGAGAATAGTGCGGCACGTCCAATCCGACTTGGCCCCGGCTTATTGGTATTTTTGGACAGGTTGAAAAAGGAAAATTTCTTGAAGAACTGGGGTAGCTCGATCGAGCAGGAATAACGATAAGCAAAGCCCGCAATCAGCCTTGCCACGTTGTGTCACAGTGGACGGTGTTCGAAAAATCTTGCAATAAAAACCAATATTGTCGAACCTCTTCTTAAAAGAGGTATGACAATATGAAAAAAAATCTCCGGGGAATTATTGTTGGCGGCGCGGCAATTGGCTTTCTGCTGGCGGGCTATATGCTAACCAGCATTGCCCCAAGCGTTGAAATTGCGTGGGTGCTTTCGCTTCTGTTGCTGACGGTGTTTTTGTTTTCATTTGAAATCATTCCGATTGATGTGGCGGCGTTAACCATTCTGGTTATGCTCGGTCTCTCAACGTTAATGGCGCCGGTTATGGGTTTGAACGAAGGGCTGGTTGATATTAACGAGCTTTTTGACGGGTTTTCCTCCAATGCGGTGATATCGATTATCGCGGTGATGATCCTCGGGGCAGGGCTGGACAAAACCGGTATCATGAATTCGGTCGCGCGCTATCTGGTTAAAGTCGGCGGAACCACCGAGAAACGGATTATTCCTTTGATTTCCGGTACTGTTGGCGGAATATCGGGTTTCATGCAGAATGTTGGTGCGGCGGCGCTATTCCTGCCGGTGGTCAAACGCATTTCAACGCGATCAAAAATTCCGATGTCCCGGCTGCTGATGCCCATGGGATTTTGCGCCATTCTGGGCGGTACGGTGACGATGGTCGGGTCAAGCCCGCTGATCTTGTTGAATGACCTGATAATCAACGCAAATGCCAGCTTGCCGGCAGATCAGCAACTTGAAACCTTTGGCCTGTTTTCGGTCACCCCGATTGGGATCGCGCTGATTATATCGGGTATTCTGTATTTCGTTGTTTTTGGCCGTTTTGTGTTGCCGTCAGGAAAAAACCTGTCTGACAAAAAACAGGGGTTAGAGACCCACCTCTATGACAACTATGGCATCGATTATATCATTGCCGAGGTGTACATCCCGTCGACCAGCCGGATTATTGGCTCCGATCTCGACAGTTACGAAACCTTGTTTCATGTACGCACCGTGGGTGTAACCTCGGGTGAAAAAGTGCGGATGACCACACGCGGCGTGCCCGCCAATCTGATAATCGCCAAGGGTGACCATCTGGCAATTATCGGCGAGCGCGAATGTGTCGAGGTGTTTTGCAAAGCCTATGGTCTGGACCTTAAACCGGACCTTGATCTGTTTTCCGAGGTGATGTCCGCCACTTCTGCCGGACTGGCCGAAGTGGTAATCTCGCCAACCTCGATGTTGATTGGGGAGTCCGCGCGCACCAAGCGCTTGCGCGAACTTCATGGTGTATCGACACTATCCATCATCCGAAGCGGTAAAACCACGCGCGAGGGCGAGGACGTCCGTAGCGAAAAGTTTCAGGCAGGGGATACGGTTGTCATATTTGCCGACTGGCATAGTTTGCAAGAGTTCCACGCAACCATGAACATCGTAATTACCAGCGACTATCCGCAAGAAGAAGTGCGCACCAACAAAGTGATGCACGCGCTGATATTCTTCGGCATTGCGATGGGCTTGGTTCTGCTAACGGACTTGCGCCTGTCCGTCGCGCTAATGGTCGGGGCGTTGGGTATTATCATCAGCGGCGTCCTTGATCCCGAAGAAGCCTATGCATCGGTAAGCTGGAAAACCGTGTTTCTACTGGCCAGCCTTATCCCGCTTGGAAAAGCCGTCGAGGCAAGCGGGACCGCGCATTGGATCGCTGATCGGGTGCTCGTCTCGCTCGGGGATGTGGATCTTTGGGTGTTGCAACTTGTTATCGCGATTCTGGCGACTTTGTTTTCACTTGTCATGTCCAATGTTGGCGCAACGGTTCTTCTCGTGCCGTTGGCTATCAGTATTGCGCTGCAAGCCGGGGCTAATCCGGCGGTGTTTGCCCTGACTGTGGCCCTCGCCACCTCGAACTCCTTCCTGTTACCCACTCATCAGGTAAACGCGCTGATTATGGGGCCGGGTCGTTACAAAGTGATGGATTTCATGCGTGCAGGTGGCATTATGACAGTGATCTTCCTAGTGGTCCTGATGGTGATGATGCAGCTGTTTTACTAGGTAACCCCTGCTTTTTCACTATAACTAAGCGAACGTAGCCCCTAGTGTCGAAGAAAGACAAATTCAACATTACGAGGTTACACATGTCCAATTCCTTTGATTCGGAGCTTGAAGACCGGCTTGTCCGTTACGCAGCAATCGACAGCCAAAGCGATGCGGATTCCCCGACCTCGCCAAGCACCGGGATCCAGTTTGATATGTTGCACTTATTGGAACAGGAGCTGGCTGAAATCGGTGCTCAAGATATCGAGCTGACAGATTACGGCGTCGTCCTCGCCACCATCCCGGGCACAACCGCTGGCCCGACTATCGGCTTTCTGGCGCATGTCGATACCGCCCCCCAGTACAACGCGACCGGTGTTAAGCCGCGTGTGATCCGTGGCTACAATGGCGGAGAGATATCATATCCCGACGCGCCGGAACTGGTTCTGTCACCGGAAGAATTCCCCTATCTGGCTGAAAAAGTCGGGCAGGATATCATCACCGCTTCGGGTGCCACGCTGCTAGGGGCCGACGACAAAGCAGGTGTTGCGATTATTATGACTGCCGCGCGTCATTTGTTGGCCAACCCTGACATTCCACATGGTCCTATCCGTATTGCCTTCACCCCTGACGAAGAAATCGGGCGTGGCGTTGGTGAAAAACTGCCCAGGGATTTCGCGGTTGATTTTGCCTATACTTTTGACGGCCAGAGGGTCGGCGAGATCGAGTACGAAAGTTTTTCAGCAGACAGCGCCGTTGTCACCATCAAGGGCGTCTCGATTCATCCGGGTCTTGCAACTGGCAAAATGGTAAGTGCTATTCAACTGGCATCAAAGGTAATCGCGACCTTACCACAGGCAACGATGACCCCTGACACAACTGCCGACCGGGAAGGGTTCATCCACGCGACCGATATGTCTGGCGATGCCGCTGAAATGAAAATCACGTTCATCCTTCGGGATTTCGAACGTGAAGGCCTTGCTGCAAAGGGGCGGTTGGTCGAACAAGTCTGTGCAGCAATTCAAGCATCCGAGCCCCGCGCCGAGATCACCTGCACGATTGAACCGCAATATCGCAATATGCGCTACTGGCTGGAAACGGACATGGCTCCAGTGGACCTCGCACGTGCGGCGGCGGTCGAGCTGGGTATCGATCCGGTCTCCGTTCCGATCCGTGGTGGTACAGATGGGTCACGATTGACCGAGATGGGCGTGCCGACGCCGAACCTGTTTACGGGCATGCAGAATATCCACGGACCACTCGAATGGATATCGGTTCAGGATATGGCGAAGGCCACTGAATTATGCCTGAAAATATCTGGACTTGCGGCGATGTCGACAAAATAGAAGGCGATAAGAGGCCAGGCTGTTTCAGCCAACCTCGGTTTTGGCCATAACCGCCAGCCGGTCTTTTTCTCTGTCGACAGCCGCAAGCACGATACGTGTGGTGTCTTCCGGCAAATCCAGCGCCAAGGCCGCCTGATGCCCCTTGGTAGACATTTTACGCAGGGTTTTTCCAACGATATCGATAAGTTTGTCGTCGTCGTAATCCGAGTATTTGGCGACGAAATCGTCCCAATAATAGGCCAGAAAAACAACATCCACCGCATTTTCCAACGCCTGTGAATCAGCGTCTTTTTTCAGCTGTTCCTTTCTAAGAAACGTACCGACCCGTTCTATATCGCCCGCGCTATACCCGTTTGTGGCCATAATACCCCCAACCAGTTCGGAGTGCATTTTGCGTAATGACAGGCGCCATTTTTGATAACCCTCACGGTTCTTCGGGTATGTGTCACGCGGAATTTCCCAACGGCGAATGTGCTGTGCCCGCGCCGCGATGCGCAACAGCTCCGAGGCGTCGGGGTATAGGTTTTCCAGCGTTGCGGTCATCCTGTCCGCATAAACTGTCTCGAATGGATAGGGCTTGCCGTCTACCACGGTCTCGCGTGGGTCTTCGGCGTTTGCGGCATCGATAGCGGCGATAACCGCTTTGAACTGATCGGAGGTTTTAAACGTCATTTCGCAGCTTCCCCTTAGTTTTATATTTCAACCTGGCGCGATGCGTAAAGCATATGCATTACTTCTGATGTAATTGAATTGGCAATGTTATGGCAATGCCAAAATTCTTTAGCCACAGCTCAAGTAGAGGGCTGAAATCAGTCGATCAGCAGGTCGGGTTTGGCGAAATCAACCAATGCCGTCAAATCCGTGATGCAGATGTTTTGCCCGCTTACCACTACACCGTGTGGTTTAAGCTTGTTGAACGCGCGCGACAGGTTTTCGGGGGTCATGCCCAGATACGATGCCAATCGGCGTTTTTCGACAGGTAGCTGGTATTCCAGCAAATCGCCCTGCCTGTGATGCTGCTTCAGAATGTAATTTGCCAACCGTTCGAGCGAGGTGCGCAACTTCAGGTTCTTCATATTGCGGATCGTGGCGCGGTAACAGCGCGACAGCTCGTCAACTATGGCAAGGGCGAAGTTCGGATCAGTCGCGAAAACCTCTCGGACGTTCTCGGACGGTATCATGATAATCCGAGACTTTTGCAGCGTTCGCGCAGACATCAAATTCAGCCGGTTCTTCATCGTTGCTGCAAGGATAAACGTCGAGTTTTCGTAAAGTGTCGCCACCGAAGTCTCGCGGTTCGACCAAGTCGAGAACAGCTCCACACAGCCGGATTGCACAATATGAAGGAAGTCCGCGACCTCCCCTTCCGAGATCATAACCATGTTTGGCGGAAAATTTTGAACGAAGGCGCCGCGCGTAAGAGTGTCGAATGACTCCTCTGTCATTTCGGCAAAAAGCGGGAGCCCCCGAATTGATTCGAATCGCGCGGTTGTCATTCTGTGCCTTTCAGGCTGTCTTGATATTTATCAATCAAATGTTCGGGAGATGTCAAGACAGTGGGCGGCAGATTTATGTTGGATAATTAACCCAAACCCGTTCCACACTAAACAAATGTGATTAAGTTGTTCATTTTTAAGGAAAAATCTGGATGGTTGATTTGGATCAATAAGCCTTTTCCGAATTAAGCATATCTATCTATCGAAATAAGCAGTGTCACAGCTGTAATCACGAAGAGGGATTAACAATGGAACTACAAAATAAAACAACACGACTTTGGGGGAATTTTTTCAAAGTTAATATGGTGCAGATCAGAACTTTCCACATGTCGTGGTTTGCATTCTTTGGTGCCTTTTTCGCATGGTTCGGTATCGCGCCATTGATGATTATCGTTCGTGAAGAGCTGGATCTGACAAAGTCACAAGTTGGCTGGTCGATCATTGCTTCGGTCGCCGTGACGGTGTTCGCACGATTCTTTATCGGTTGGCTGGTTGACCGGATCGGTCCAAGATTGTCCTATACATACCT
>DFBD01000088.1:7684-10615 GCA_002367255.1 Rhodobacterales bacterium UBA3089
CTGTTCTTCCGCCTGCTGATCGGTATCATCGGTGCCTCCTTCGTTATTACACAGTACCACACATCCGTGATGTTCGCCCCCAACGTAGTTGGTGCAGCTAACGCGACGAGTGCTGGTTGGGGTAACCTTGGTGGTGGTGTTACGCAGCTGGTTATGCCGTTGATTTTCTCGGGTATCATTATTCTATTTAATGTAACCGATGCTGTCGCGTGGCGTATGTCTATGGTTGCTGTTGGCGGCGTGATTTTTGTTATTGGTATTGCATATTACTTCCTTACACAGGATGCGCCTGACGGAAACTACAAGGATTTGCGCGCCAAAGGCCTGATGCCGGAAAAGGAAAACGTGACCGGGGCCTATTTCAATGCGATGAAAGACTATCGCGTTTGGGTTCTGTTCCTGATCTACGGTGCCTGTTTCGGTATCGAACTGACAGTGAACAACACCGCTGCGCTTTACTTCTTTGACTACTTTGACGTGAATCTGGTTACTGCGGGCGCCATTGCGGCCTCGTTCGGTCTGATGAATATCTTCGCCCGTACACTGGGCGGCATCTTCGGCGACAACTTCGGTTCCCTTTGGGGGCTTAAAGGCCGGACATTCTGGTTGTTCATCGTTCTGCTGGGCGAAGGCATCGCACTGATGATCTTCAGCCGAATGAATGTGCTGTTCCTGGCCATTCCAATGTTGATCGTTTTCTCGCTGTTTACACAGATGGCAGAGGGCGCGACATATTCGGTTGTTCCGTTCATCAACAAAAAGGCGCTGGGTGCAGTTGCCGGTGTGGTTGGTGCAGGTGGTAACGCCGGTGCGGTGGCCGCAGGCTTCTTGTTCAAAGGGGCCATGGAATGGAACGACGTGTTCTTCACCATCGGTGTCGTTGTTGCAATCGCGTCGCTTTTGACATTCTTCGTCCGGTTCTCACCCGAGCAAGAAGCAGAAGAGAAGGCGCTGTTTGAAAAAGCGAACATGGACTTGTTATTAATTCGTGCAGATCGGGCGAACGAGGCCGTGCAACATGCCGCGCAGATCGTTGCTGATTATAACGCATCACACGAAGAAAAAGTCTGAATTTAATACTGGAAACGGCGGGACGTTTATCGCCCTGCCGAAACAACACCTACTCAAACGAGGAGACTGTAATGGGTAAAGATTTAAGAAACTGGACACCGGATGACGAGGCCTTTTGGGAATCGACCGGTAAGTCCATCGCCGCACGGAATCTATGGATTTCGATTCCCAGCCTGCTCAGCGGCTTTGCTGTTTGGCTTTACTGGGGCATTATCACGGTGCAGATGCTGAACCTCGGGTTCGACTTTGCCAAATCCGACCTGTTCACGTTGGGTGCTATCGCCGGTATCTCTGGTGCAACCCTTCGCATTCCATCAACATTCTTCATTCGTATCGCTGGTGGACGAAATACCATCTTCTTTACCACCGCCCTGCTTATGATCCCTGCCTTGTGGGCCGGTATCGCGCTGCAAAACCCTGATACATCGTTGCTGACGTTCCAAATGCTGGCGCTTCTATCCGGTATCGGTGGTGGTAACTTCGCATCCTCCATGTCCAACATCAGCTTCTTCTTTCCGAAGAAACAGATCGGATATGCGCTGGGCATGAACGCGGGCTTGGGTAACTTCGGTGTTACGACCATGCAAATCGTTATTCCGCTGGTTATGACTCTGGGTATCTTTGGTGGCACATCTATGACGCTGCAGCAGACATCCGGTACACTAATCGGTAAAATCCCGGCTGGTACAGAAACATACATCCACAATGCCGGTTATGTATGGTTGGTTCTTCTTATTCCACTAGCCTTCCTTGGCTGGTTTGGCATGAACAACATCCGTGACGAGCATGTGTCCCCGGACATCCCAAACCCGATTGGCGCATTTGCTGTCATGACAGGTATGCTTCTTATCGGTCTTGTAACTGCAACATTCGGCCTATGGCTGATGCTTCCAGAAGCTGCACACGGTTCGGGCTTTGGTGTTTCCAAATGGATCGTCCTGCCAATCGTTATCGCTTTGACAGTTATCTTGCTGAAAATGATTCCGGGCTCTGTTGGTGAAAACCTGACACGTCAGTACCAGATCTTTAAGAACAAGCACACATGGGCGATGACAATCATCTACGTCATGACCTTTGGCTCGTTCATCGGTTACTCGGCGGCGCTTCCGCTGACTATCAAAGTTGTGTTTGGCTTTCAGCACGTAATGGGTGCCGACGGTGTTCTGAACCACGACGCTTTGAACCCTAACGGCCCATCGGCCCTTATGTTTGCATGGATGGGTCCATTCATCGGCGCACTTATCCGCCCTGTCGGTGGTACGATGGCTGATAAACTTGGTGGCGCGCGCGTTACACAGTGGATCTCGGTTGTTATGGTTGTTTCGGCTGTTGGCTTGGCCTGGATACTGCAGCACGCATATGTCTCTGCTACACCTGAAACATACTTCTTGCCATTCATGGTTCTGTTTCTGATCCTGTTCGCAGCAACTGGCCTTGGTAACGGTTCAACCTTCCGTACTATCGGTATGGTTTTCAACACGGAACAAACAGGTCCGGTTCTTGGTTGGACTTCAGCTGTGGCTGCTTACGGTGCCTTCATCATCCCGAAAGTATTCGGCGAGCAGATGGGTGCAGGTACACCACAATATGCCCTTTACGGTTTCGCGATTTTCTATGCGGTTTGTATCGCCATCAACTGGTGGTTCTACATGCGCCCGAATGCGTATGTGAAAAACCCTTAAATCGTGATCTTGGTGCCGGCGTTTTGTCCCCTCTTTTCGCCGGCACCGACTTTTTCAAAATGGAGAGAATGAAATGAGCCACTTACTGGACAGGCTAAATTTCCTAAAAAGCAACAGCGTTGGGAAATTTGCAGACGGCCACGGCAATACCACGGACGAAAACCGTGACTGGGAAGAC
>DFBD01000239.1 GCA_002367255.1 Rhodobacterales bacterium UBA3089
ATCCCCGCTGCGAATATAACCGATCTAATGTTGCGTGACGATGTGGTAGACGCTGCGGCCAACGGCAAGTTTCATATCTACCCGGTTAAGCACATCAACGAGGGTATCGAAATATTGACCGGCCGAATCGCTGGGAAGCGCGGGCGCAACGGGGTTTTCGGGACCGGTTCAGTCAATGCTCGGGTAGAAGACAAACTGCGCTCATTCGCCCTTTCCCGCCGTGAATTTATGAAACCGGAAAAAGGGTAATTACTGCGAATGAATCGAACAATTGCTCGGGATATAAAGCCGAACACACAGATGGAAATATAGCTGGCAAGGCCGCTATGGAAACTGCAATTTCGATGTTGTAAGATCAGATTGGAGCAAAATCGGTATTGTTCGGTGGCAGCATACGATCCTGGCGCTCAGGGGGCCGAAAACTTTACACGCATACTTGATAAGATGGCAAAAATTAACGCTTGAGCTAAGACGCATTTTCGCGTCGAATGACGCGTCTAACGGATCAAGAAAGAAACGAAACATGGTAGATAGTTATACTCCCCCAGCAGTTTGGACATGGGATGCCGAAAATGGTGGCGAATGGGCCAAGATCAACCGCCCGATTGCAGGTGCCACCCACGATGCTGAATTGCGACATGGCGAGCATCCTTTGCAGCTCTATTCGCTGGGCACGCCAAACGGGCAGAAGGTAACGATCTTGCTGGAGGAGCTTTTAGCGTTGGGCGAAGCGGGTGCGGAATATGACGCCCACCTGATCGATATCAGCAAGGGTGACCAGTTTTCGTCTGGCTTTGTTGCGATCAACCCGAACTCAAAAATACCAGCGCTTTTTGACGTCGAGGCTGGAAGCCGTGTGTTCGAAAGCGGAGCGATTCTTTTGTATCTCGCCCAGAAATTCGGTCACTTCCTGCCCGAGGACAGCGCCAAACGAACCGAGGCGATGAATTGGCTTTTCTGGTTGCAAGGCTCAGCCCCATATCTGGGTGGCGGTTTTGGCCATTTTTACGCCTATGCGCCGGAGAAATTCGAATACGCTATCGACCGCTTTACCATGGAGGCAAAACGCCAGATGGATGTGTTAGACCGTGAACTGGCCGAACACCGCTTTCTTGGTGGTGATGACTATACCATCGCCGACATGGCAACATGGCCTTGGTATGGCAATCTGGTGCTGGGCGAGGCCTATGGTGCGGGCGAGTTCCTGCAAGTGGAAAGCTATAAAAACCTACGCCGCTGGGCCCATGAAATTCTGGCCCGTCCTGCCGTACAGCGTGGGCGCATGGTGAACCGCACCTGGGGGCCGCCTGAGGGGCAGTTGCACGAACGCCATGATGCCTCGGATTTTGAGTTGCGCACACAAGACAAAATCGCGACAGACGCCCCTTGATGGTGCGGGTTCCAATCCGTTATTTTAAGCGGTTGTTATCTGCACCCAAAACCGGCGCAGGCATCGCGGTTTTGCTGTCGGCCCGAAATTCAGGCGAAATCGGCACGGGCAGGGCGGGGGCGGTGCCGCCCTTATCGCTCTGTACTTTCCAATCAAAAACACCACGGGCATTAAGGTGCGGATCATCCAGAACTTCATTCATGGTCCGCACAATCGTGCAACAGCAATCGGCATGGGTAAGGAGGTCTTCCCAGTCCGCAGCGGCGCGATTTTTCAGAATGTCGCCAACAGCCTGAATGGTTTTTTCCGGATTAATGCTGTCGTCTCGTAATGCCGGGGCAAGATTGATGGCGTCACAAAAAGTATCCCAGAACTTCTGCTCGATAGCCCCGACTGCAACATGTCGCCCATCCAAAGTAGGGTAAAGGTGATACCGCGGGCTACCGCCAGTTAGCCGCTCGCCGCCATTTACCACTGGTTCATTCAGAACGGCACCCTTGGCAAAGGACCAATACGAAAATGCAAAGGTGCCGTCGCTCATGGAAATGTCGAGGTGGCAACCTTCGCCGGTTTGGTCGCGCTGGCGCAGGGCCAGTAGAATATTAACAACCGCTGGATAGGTTCCGCCGCCCACATCGGCAACAAGAGCAGGGGGAACCGAGGGCCGATCTGCGGGGCCGCAACTTGTCGATAATACGCCACTATCGCCCATGTAATTCAAATCATGCCCTGCTGCGTTCGCCTTGGGGCCGGTCTGCCCGTATCCCGTGATTGAACAATAAATTATATCCGGGTTAATCGCCTTGACCGCTTCATACCCTAGACCAAGCCGCGCCATTACACCGGGGCGGAATTGCTCAACGATAATGTCGGCTTTTTCTATTAGCGGTTTTAAAGCGGCTACGGAGCCTTCGGCCTTGAGGTCAATCGACAGGCTTTTCTTGCCGCGATTGAGCAATGAGAAACCAAGACTTTCGCCGTCCCACAGGGGGGCAGATTTACGCGCTTCGGCACCCGCTTGAGGACGCTCTACTTTAATTACTTCGGCTCCGGATTCGGCTAGCATTAACGTGGCCAATGGCCCAGGTAGTAGAGTGCTGAAATCCAACACCAATAATCCGTCTAGAGGGGCTGACACTGATATATCCAATCCTTGTTAGAAGTTGTGCAGGTGCGCTGAGCCATTACTTGGTTCCTGTTAAGAAATATAACCCTCACCCTGGCTGTAGCAATGTATCGACCTGTATTTCTAACGTGCGTTAGAATGGATGGCAAGTGACATGGATGGCAAAGTGGGCCAAACTGCCCGCAGTATTGATCCGGCAGATCATCGCCAAGCTTCCAAATGTCAGGTTCACGCAAGGGTACGGCATGACCAGGGCTAATCAAAAGGCATTGCGAGGTGATTGGTGTCACACCGGTGATATGGGTCTTCCGGGGAAAGCGGCTACTTTTTCTGGTTGACCGCATAGCAGGCTATAAGATGCCATGCTCGATGGAGGTTACCGAAAATATGCCGCTTTCCACAGGGTGATAAAATACTCAAAAGTCAACGTCATGAACGGCATATACCGAAAAAAATGATAAATAGCGCAGGGATGAGGTTGACATATTTCTAACGGTCGTTAGGCTTCGAGTACGAAAAAAATAGTGAAAACAAACTGTGAAAAACCAACGGAGAACCATCGTGAAAAATATCTTTAAAACCTTTCTTATGGCGACGTCAGCTTGCGCAATGCTCGCCAGCCATGCTCAATCCGCAGAGGTGGATGGACCGGAGCTTGAATGGAACATCTCCCTTTGGGGAAAACCGCGCGCCTTTACTGTTGGTACCGAAAAAATGGCGGAACTTGTTAACGCTAAAACCGACGGTAACTGGACTATAACGTTGCATTATGGTGGTGCCCTTTCCAAATCACGTGAAAACCTTGATGGCTTGGCTATCGAGGCCTTTGAAGGTGCAATGGCGTGTAATTTTTACCACCCACAGAAAAACCCGGCACTAATGGCGTTGACTATGCCAATGCTGCCAATGTCCTCTTGGGACGACAACCGCGCGATGCGTGATGTTGTATACGCCAACCCGGCCGTTATTGCAGAACTGGCACGTTGGAACGCCATGCCTTACGTTTCTTCCTATCTTCCACAATACGAGCTTCTTGGTCGAGGTGATAAACCGCTGACTTTGGATGACTGGGCCGGTATGAGTGTCCGCGCTGGCGGGGGGGTTGGCCAAGCTATGGCTAGACTCGGCGCAACTCCGACTAGCTCGGCTGCCACAGAAGTTTACACCGGTATTCAGCAAGGTACGATGGACGCGGTGGCCTTCCCGTTCACTTATGGCCATGTTGCCTATAAGATTCACGAAGTAGCTGACTGGTTCACAGGTAACTTGTCCCCGGGAACCAGTGACTGCCCGGTACTCTTGTCTGTAAGCGCTTATGAGGATCTACCTGATCAGTATCAGACGCTGTTAGCCGACATCAAAGAGGAAGTTATCCAGGCACAAATTCAATCGTACCTCGACATTGATAAGGTGAACCTTCCAATGCTGCGAGATACCCTTGAAGAAATCACATATTCTGACGAAGTGTTGGCAGAATTCCGTGCTGTAGCTGGTAAACCGGTTATTGAAGAGTGGATTGCGGAAAACGAAGGCGATTTCGATGCTCGCGGTCTAATCGAAGACATGTTCGAAGCTGTTGGCCAGACTTACTAAACAAGCATTATAGCGGGGGTCTCGACGATCCCCGCTATTTCATACCTTCGAGGGAGAGGTTTTAATGGCAGATGTGTTTGGCAAACAGCTAGACTGGGTGGACCGAAAATTGGGTATCGTTGAGGATGCCCTGAATGCAATAGCTGGTCTGATGATTTTTGGGTTGATGTTTCTAGGGGTTATTCAAATCATCCTCAGAGCCGTTTTTCGCAGCCCTATATATGGATATATAGATATCGTTGAAGTATCGATGGTTGGTTTTACTTTAATGTCTATATCCTATGTTCAACGTGTTGGTGGCCACGTGCGTATGGAGTTGTTCGTCACCAAACTTCGAGGGCGTTTGCATTGGATCGCCGAGTTCCTTAGCACGGTTTTAACCGGTGCAATTGTAGCCATCCTGATCCCCAGCTCGTATGCGCACTTTTCCAGGGCATACAAATTCGGCGACAGTACTATTGATATCCAGTTGTTAACTTGGCCCGCAAAATTGGTCGTACCAGTTGCGCTAAGTATTCTATTGGTACGGATTATCATTCAGATGTTCGGATATATGCGCCTTGCCTACCGTCCAGACCTGCCTCCTGTTGGTGTTCCGTTAATCAAAACAGTCGAAGAGCAGGCTGAAGAAGAAATTGAACTGGCCGAAGAAGTGAGAAGCACACAATGATCGAGAACTTAAGCGATACTACGATTGGCGTAATGGGCGTCTCCCTCCTGATTATTTTAGTTTTCATGGGCATTCGTGTATATGCCGCCGCTGCTTTGACCGGTTTTTTAGGGCTTTGGGCTTTGAAAGGCTGGAAAGTTGCTGCCGCAATGGCTGGAACTATCCCGCACTCCAAGGTGGTTACCTATCCCCTTTCGGTGCTCCCGCTATTTATCCTGATCGGGTTTCTGGCATTCTATGCAGGCTTAACCGGTAAACTGTTCGAGGCGGCTCGGCGATGGTTCGGCTGGGTTCCCGGAGGGCTTGCCGTTTCTACCGTATTTGCAACAGCGGGTTTTGCGGCTGTATCAGGTGCGTCTACCGCAACAGCTGCCGTGTTTTCGCGTGTTGCTATCCCTGAAATGTTGAAGCACGGTTATGATCGCAAACTGACTGCTGGGGTGATTGCGGCTGGCGGGACACTTGCATCTTTAATACCTCCATCTGCTATCCTGGTGATCTATGCTATCATTGTAGAGCAATCTGTAGGAAAGCTGCTTTTGGCGGGCTTCCTGCCTGGCCTTGCTTCAGCCTTGATCTATGTCGCCCTGATCGTTGGTATGTGTACATTCAATCCAAATTTGGGCCGAGCCATTTCAGGATTTAGCTGGCGTCAAAGGTTTGAAAGCCTGCCCGGAACCGTGCCCATCTTCTTGGTGGTCGGCATTATTTTCGGTGCCATGTTTACAGGTTCAGCAACCCCTACCGAAGCCGGCGCACTTGGCGCTATGGTGGTGTTTATCTACTATATCTATCGTGCCTGGCGCGAAAAACAGCTCAGAACTGTTCATCTTCGACTAAAAGAGTCGCTCGTTGAGACAGCTAAACTGACCGTAATGATCTTCACGTTGATTTGGGGTGTATTCCTATTTGTTAGGTTCCTGGGTTTTGCAGGGTTGCCGACGGCTTTTTCTGACTGGGTTGTGCAACTGGATGTAGCTCCAATCTGGATCATGATCTCTATCCTCCTTGCCTATGCGGTTTTAGGCATGTTCATGGATGCGATCGGGATGCTGATCCTGACACTGCCCGTTGTCTATCCAGCGGTTATCAATCTGGGATATGATCCTATCTGGTTTGGTATCATCGTTGTTAAAATGGCTGAAATAGCGTTGATTACGCCGCCTATCGGTTTGAACTGTTTCGTGGTTGCCGGTGTGTCGCGTGACTTGGTTGATGAAAACGGGGAATCGCTTGAAATTCCATTGCAAGATGTGTTCCGCGGCATTGCCCCGTTCTTTATTGCTGACGTGGTCACTGTTGGGGTGTTGCTGGCCTTCCCTGGCATCATAACGTGGCTACCCAACCTGATTGGATGACCGACCTGACAAGGGAAGCATTCTAAAGTCATAGCCAAAACGAAAGTAAGGCCAGCATATCGATGCTGGCCTTACTTATATAACACGACAGTCCACCCGGTGGAGCGGCAAATGTTTTCATCCCGACGGGACAAAAACACCTGCGGAGGTCGTAGGAAGCTGTTCATCAAACAACGCGTACGACCATTTGTGATTAGCTTTTATTACTGCGAAGCATACGCAACGGTTCGTAAACCACGCATTCCTCGCCAGTATGCTTACGCACAATATTTCGGGTCCGAACTAAGCCACGGCCAGGTTTGGAGGTAGGGCGTGCTTCGATGACTTCGACTTCGACGTGCAAAGTGTCGCCTACATATGCAGGCCCTTTAACTGTGAAATCGGCATGCAGGAAGGCCATGCCCGTGCTTTCCATCGTATAGGTCAACAAGCCTTCGGACATAGCATAAACCATAACCCCGGGGACAGCACGACCATGTGCAGCAGCACCGATGCGTGGATGCTCCAGATCTGTAAACAGGCTCTCGGTCATCCATGTCAGATTACAAAACGACACCAGATCGCTTTCCGTGATTGTTCTACCACGGGTTTCGAATTTCAGGCCAACTTCGATTTCTTCAAAGTAAAACCCGTCGGTTCTAAGAACATCGTTCATAGTGAACTCCTTTAGTAAGATTTAGGTAAGCCGAGGGCTTTTTCGGCAATGAATGACAGCATCATATGTGGGGTGATGGGGACAATGTGGAACAGGATTGCTTCACGCACCAAACGCTCGATATGATATTCTTTCGCGTACCCAAACCCGCCAAACGTCATTTGGGCTGTTTGTGTTGCATCCTTTGCGGCCTGTGCCGCAAGGTATTTTGCTGCATTTGCTTCAACGCCGCTTGGCTCATTTGAATCGTAGAGGCCTGCCGCGTGCATTACCATCAGATTTGCCGATTCAACCTTCGCCCAAGCATCTGCCAGCGGATGCTGGATTGCCTGGTTCATTCCGATCGGGCGGTCAAATACAACCCGTTCCTTGGCATAGTCCGAGGCTCGTTTTATCCCATTCCGTCCGATGCCGATGCATTCGGCAGCGATTAAAATACGCTCCGGGTTCAATCCGTGGAGAATTTGGTGAAAGCCTCGCCCTTCGACGCCTATCAAATCTTCAGCGGGCACGGGAAGGCCATCAAAAAACAGCTCATTAGAATCCACGGCTTTACGCCCCATCTTCTCGATTTCGCGTATTTGGATATAATCACGGTCTAGCTTTGTGTAAAATAAACTAAGACCATCCGTCGGCTTTTCGACCTCATCCAAAGGTGTTGTTCTAGCCAACAACAAAACCCTATCCGCGATTTGGGCCGTTGAAATCCATACTTTTTGACCAGTTACAATATATTTGTCACCCTGTTTTTCTGCTTTGACTTTAAGCTTGGTGGTGTCGAGCCCAACAGTAGGTTCAGTGATCGCGAAACAAGCCTTCTCGGAGCCATTAATCAGCGGGGGTAACATACGGTTTTTCTGTTCGTCCGTACCAAATTTAACAACTGGATTAAGACCAAAAATATTCATGTGAATAGCCGAGGTTGCCGAAGCGCCACCGCCTGCCTCGGCAATAGCCTGCATCATGATTGCGGCTTCGGTAATGCCCAAACCAGCCCCGCCAAATTCTTCCGGCATCGCAATTCCCAGCCAGCCACCTTCAGCCAAGGCAGTATGCAATTCCTGCGGAAACTCGCCGCTGCGATCACGTTCAAGCCAATAATCGTCACCAAATTGCGCGCAAAGACGCAGGATGGATTCACGAATTTCATTTTGATCTTCGGTCATTCGATAAGTCATGTTTTCTCCAAATTAGCCCGCAGGCATAGACACGATATTTTTGACGACAAACTCGTCTATTTCTTCGGGGCTGAAACCGGCTTCACGCAGAATTTCCAGACTATCAGACCCAACGTCGGCCTTGCCCAGCCAACGAACAGCACCGGGCGTTTCCCCCATGTGAGGGATTGGGCCGACAATTTTTGTTTCCTCACCCTCCATCTCGACGATATCCTTACGATAGTTGATTTGGGGGTGCTCCAAAATCTCTTCGACACTCAAGACGCGCGCCGCGACGGCGTCATTTTTTTCGAATTCTTTTTCGACAACACTAAAATCGCGCGCTGCAACATATGCGTCGAGTTTTTGGGAAATCTCGTCCATATTTCCGGTTATTCCCGCCATGGTCGCAAAGCGGCTTTGGTTCGCCCATTCATCACCGCCCGCCGCCCGCAAAAGCCGCTGCGCGGTTTCTGCGCTTCCGGCCGAAATTGTCACCCAGACACCATCTTTTGTGCAAAACATTCCGCCGGGTGCGAAATCGAGCGGCTGGCGAAACCCGTTGCGTTTAGGTGAAAGCCCGGCACCTGTGAGGGCTGGAACGTGATAATCTATCAGCCGTAAAATTGGCTCAAACACCGCCAAGTCAATTACCTGCCCCCGTGTTATGTCATCTTTTTTTGCGTATAGGGCCATCATAATTCCAAGCGCCCCCATCAGCCCTGTCGTGGAATCCGCCGCAGGGAAACCCGGGTGCATCGGTGGGCCGTCGGCATAACCGGTCAAGTGCGGCAAGCCACTAAGGGCTTCGGCCGCGCGCCCGAACGCCGGTGTTTTTACCATTGGTCCATCCTGCCCATAGCCCGATATACGCAGAATCGCCAGATCGGGGTTCCAAAGATGCAGCGTCTCCGGGCCTACCCCCGCACGCTCCAAAACGCCTGGGCGAAAGTTTTCGACCAGTACATCCGCAGATTCCACCAGCTTTCGCAGAACTTCCTGTCCCTCGGGTGTTTTCCAGTTCAGCGCCATAACCCGTTTATTACGCCCAAGCGTTTTCCACCAGACGCCGACTCCATCAGCCGCCTTGGGGCCGAGTTCACGAACCATATCACCCGCACCAGGCTGTTCAATTTTGATAACATCTGCTCCGAAATCGCCCAAAAGCGTTGCGGCAAGAGGGCCCGCCACGACGTGCCCAAGCTCGATTATTCGAATGTTTTGAAGCGGTCCATTGGTCATGCTTACTTCCTCCACAACAGATCACGCACCATGCGGATGTCTGTATGGGGTGGCATCCTAACGATTGTTAGAATTCATGCAAGGGCATTACTTACAGTAAAAACAGTAGTGTACTTCGTTTGTGCCAAGAAGCTGAAGCATGAGATCATCCGGCTTTGAACGTCCTCGGAAAAGCAATGCAATGAAATGCTCCTCCCAAAATGCTAAGAAAAGCCTAACCGCCGTGTTTAGAAGCAGGGCAATTCCGTAGCAGGCCCATAAGCGCGAAAGTTTTTCTCTGCCCATTTTCCATTCACAACCCTTCAGATTGGAACGATGCCGTTACCCCCGATGGAGTTTCAACTTAATCGCAACGCCGCCCTTTCGGGGCGCTTTTACAGCAATCGGTTAAGTTATGTGGGCCACTTCGCATAAACCGCGTTAAATATCAGTTGACTGGGCCTGAGATTATAGTGTTAGTTCGAAGTTAGACTATTGGACATATGCAAAAGGCTAATAATGGAAATGTGGGTCAAGCAACTTTGCATCAAAATGAATGTCTGAAATTTACTATCTGACACCAATTTTTTCGCCACGACTCGATTGTCGCGAAATACTTGGTACATACATCCCCAATAAGGTGCACCAATGCAACATCATATAAAACTACTGTTAACTTTCGTCCTAATGTGTGGGCTTACAACAACAGCGACCTCAGAAACAGTGCGACTCAACAGCCTTGATGGGGCCACTACGATGAGCGGCGAGTTTGTCGATTACGACGGCCAAACATATACAATTAAAACAATTGTCGGAGAATTGGTAATCGATGCGTTTCTTGTGGAATGCGTTGGTGATGCCTGCCCGGAAGTATCGGCCGCAAGTTCCGATTTCAAAATTTCAGGGTCTTCGACAGTTGTTAACACTCTATTCACCGACCTTGTCTACAAATTTGGCCTAATGATTGACGGTGATACCACAACTACACTTAGTGCAGAGGGGCCTACAATGATGCAGGTCTCAAATGAGCTGGGAGACCGCATTTCCGAGGTTTCACTAAGCGATACCGGTGCCCTTGAGAGCCTACAAGAGCTTTTTAACGGGACTGCGGATGTGGCTGTTTTAACGCGCCCTGTTTCCGAAGAAGAACGGTCTATCTTCAAAATTGCTGGCTTGGGTGATTTGACATCGCCTGAACAACAATTGATTTTCGGACTAGACGGTCTTGCTATCATAACTTCCAAAAGCAACCCTGTTCGTGCAATCGAGAAACAGGATTTGGCAAAAATCTTTTCCGGCCAAATCACAAACTGGAACCAGATTGGCGGTGCTGACGCCAAAATCAATGTTTATGTGCGAAACGAAACCAGCGGCACCAGTATGATATTCAACGACCTGATTATGGGGCCAGCCGGCAGAAATGTCAGCGACGCTGCCAGCGTTGTTGAAACAGATGCGCTTCTTTCCCGTGCGGTCGCGACGGACCCGTTGGGGATCGGGGTCGCCAGCCTTTCAAATACTGACAACTCCAAGATTTTGAACATCAGAGGCGCGTGCGGCATTCAGGTTCCGGCAACACCATTTACAATTAAAACCGAGGAATACCCGCTGACGCGTCGCCTGTATGCCTATACTACAAGCGGTGACAAGCCTGCACAGATGGAACGGTTTCTGGATTTCCTCAACACCGAGGCTGCCCAGGATTCAATTGCAAGCCAAGGTTTTGTGGGCTTAGGTGTTGCAGACCAGTCGAATGATGAACAAGGGCTACGTTACTTGTCGGCCGTGATTCCAACCGGGGTCGAAATGAATTTGAATCAGCTTCGTGAGATGACAACAAACCTTATGTCCGCAGATCGCCTTTCGATCACATTCAGGTTTGCACTAGGGTCATCAAAGCTGGACGCCCGTGCAAAGGATGACGTCATACGTTTGGCCGAACTACTTTCAACAGGTGATTATCAAAATAAGGAAGTTCTGTTAATTGGCTTCACAGATTCGCTTGGCGCTGGCCGCTCGAACACCACACTAAGTAATCAACGCGCCAGCGAAATACGCGCCGCACTAACGGCAGCCATCCCCGGTGGCGAGGTAGAGGGGCTTCCTATTCGCACATTGGGATTTGGTGAGATTTCTCCACTTGCTTGTAACGATTCTGACAACGATCGCAGAATTAACCGTCGTGTCGAGGTGTGGCTACGCGACAGTATCGTTTCATCTAAATAGGAAAACTTGTGAATGCTAATCCTGAACACTTATTAATTCCCAAGCGGAGCATCAGATTATGAAAATCAAAGCAATGTTGACAGGGGTGCTTTTCCTAATATCGTCAAGCAATGTTGTCGCCCAACAAAGCACAGCTTTTTCGGCGGCTGCCGACGAGTGGCTAAACGGACCCGAGATTTCCAGCCTCGAAGCAATGAGGGTGCTTGCAAAAGCCGGTGATGTTTCCGCGCAACTGCTTCTTGGGCAAATAGACCGCGACACTCCACCGGGCGGATTTTCCACTTATCTGGCGAACTTGGATCCTGCGGAACGCAGCGAATTGCTGCGCTCGGATGTCGATCAGGGAACCAAAAACTGGTTGTTAAATCTAACGGACCCGGATTTTGAGCAAATGGGCAAAGCCATATTCGGGTATCGCCTTAGTCGCGACCGTATGGGCGATGCTGTTGCGATCCAAAAGCAGAACGAGTTCGCGGCAGCCGAGTACATTGTTTGGGAAACAATGATGGGCGGGCGTTTTGATATGGTAAATGCTATGCCGGTAGATAACGGCGGGCTTTCAAACGCAGGGTTCTTGCAGTGGATTTCTGCGTATGTTTCGGGCTCTAATAAAGCGTTAACAATGAACCGCCTGCTTAAAGACACCTCTTCAGATAAAATTGCTGGTTTGCTGACCGTTAAGCGGCTGTCGCGTGTTTTGGGTTTCAATCGCCACTTCTCTGACGAGATCAACCAGTTTATCACAATACTCAAAGGGCAAGGCTATGATTTGCCAGAAGATTCTAATCTGGTTAAGTTGAACGCGGATTTTTCCGAAATTGCAGAAATCGATCTGGCGTTGAGTTTGGTCACACGGTCTTGTGACAAATGTGCCGGAGATTCAATCGACTATGAATGTGTTATCCAGTCACTCGAAATTGTTGGTGGTTATAACACTTTAATGACAATACGTACGCCCGTGGAAAATGCAATTTCAGCCGAGGCGTTCCTGAAATCGGACCGGGCATTAGCAATCTTCGAAAACATTCTAAATTCACGGTCAAATTACTACCCGCGACCAATTCGTTCTACATGCGTAGCTGACTTTTTGGCGCAGAATAAACACTGAAAAGATGTTTCAGATTAAACTTGCCCAAGCAGCGTAGCCGTTGCTTGAGCTTTACCGGATTAAACGTGCTTGAGGCGAGAAGGCGGGTAAGCCATTATTCTCACCTTCGCGCCGAGATTTGTTCCGAGACCCTGATTGAGGAAATGGACAAATTCGGACCCGATAACCGGATCGGCATTGTCATCACTGATGGACTATACGCCCAGCCAACGCCAGTTCGCGGACTTGGGGGGGTGCGCAAGTACATGCGGCAATACTCTTGAGGGACGCGGAACTCGAAGACCCCTTCGAACTGCTGGCTCGGTGGTTAAAGTCAGGCACGGCTAACGAGGCTGCGGTGGTTCCGCTTGGTGCAATTGTCGCTGCGGGCCATTAACAGGGCTATTGGGGTTCCAAGAAGTAGCATGGATAGCCGCAGGCGGTGGCCTGCTTGCTATACCGATGCTGGTCTTATCCACGCTCGGCCTAAAAGGTTAACGCGAATTGTGCATACGGGTTGTGTACGCATTGTGTACGGGGTGTGTCCACGAAAAACACGCCAGAACCGCCAAAGATTAATGCTCCTGCACCACTTCTACAGAGGATTGGTGGAAGCATTAATCATTTTAGCCAGACGCGCCGAGGAGTGGCCTCACTACTCGGCGACTGCGTTAGTATTTGCGGCTGTCGCCGGTGCAACGTCAGTTGCCACGGGGGCACTATCTGGCACCTCATCCGCACTATCTGGTCGCTTGAAAACGGGTTTTTTACGTTTAAGCAGCGCCTTTACCTGTGCCGTAAGAACCGAGGGCGCAGTAACCATCACAGGCACCATGACCAAAGTCAAAACGGTGGAAAATAACAGGCCCGAGACCAGGGCAGCCGACAAATGCACAAAGAAACCACCCGCCAAACCTCCAGCAACGATTTCACGCCGCACGAAATCCAACTCGATATTAAGTGCCATGGGGATAACGCCAAGGGCCGTCACGATGGCCGTAAGTAAAACAGGCCGGACGCGCTGACCCGTTGTAAGCAACATGGCTTTAACCGGTTCTACACCTTCTTCACGGTTATACTCGTTATAGGTATCAATCAGCACGATACCGTTTTTCACAACGATACCGGCGAGGGCAACGATCCCCAGACCAGTCATAATCGCTGAAAATGTCATTCCGGTTATTAGCATACCTAACAACACACCGGCCGTTGACATAACCACTGTCGAGAGCGTTACAAACACTTGGTAAAAGCTGTTGTATTCCAGCAATAGGACAAGGAAGATCAAGAACATCGCAGCAGTAAGTGCCTTGACCATAAACGCATTGGTTTCATTCGTTTGTTCTGCAGCACCACCATAAACAAAAGAAATTTTGTCTGGCCATTCCTGCGTCGCTATCCATTCCTGTAAAGTGCTCACTTTTTCGTCTGTTGCGACACCCGCAATAAGGTTTGCGCCGACGGATATAGAATATTGACCGTCCTCACGTGTGATGTTTCCCACCTTGGGAACCGGCACACGTGTTACGAAGTTTGATACGGGAACCAGACCTTGTGCCGTAACGATCCGCAAAGAGTCGAGCGAGTCAAAACTGCGCTGGTCAGCAGGCAGACGCGCCAGAATATCCAGCTCGTCGTCGGTGTCATTGGGAAGGTACGTTCCAAGTTTAACACCGCCGGTTACAAGTTGCACATAGGGCCCCAGATCACGAATACTCAGGTTGTATCTAGCGGCGGCATCTCGGTCGATTTCCAACGTCCAGTCGATACCGGGCGATGGTCGGCCGTCTTCCGCCTCGATTGTGTCCCCTAAATCGTTTTCAATGTAATCACGCAGCTTGGCGACAGCAGAAATAATATTGCTGTAGTTCGGTCCCGTTACGCGCAGGTTAATCGCTTTCCCTGCTGGAGGGCCTTTTTCCTCGGCGGCAATCTGGACCTCAAGTCCGGGTATATCGCTGACGCGCTCGCGGATTTCCGAGAAGATATATTCAGCTTCGACCCGCTTTTCCCATGGTTGCAATTGTAGCTGAAGGTTTCCAATCGTATCAGGCGGCGAGTTTCGCGCACCTCCGAAGGATAGAATGGTATCCTGAATACCAGGGACTTGTAGAACCTCTTCTTGTACCTCTAAAAGATAATCCCGGATTTCTGTTGGGGAATAGTTCCCGCGTGCAACGATTGACACGGTACCATATTCGGGTTCACCGGCAGGGAAGGCAACAACCCCGGTCGGGTTCTGAATAAAGGCGGCAAAAATCACGCCAACGATACCGAATCCGACAGTCAAAGTAATGAACGGGTGGCGTATTAAATGCGACATCATGCGCACATAGACGCCAGTAAGGCCGCGAATTTTATGCATGTCGAATTTGTCTGCATACATCACAATATCAGCGGCGGCTTTTTCTTCTTCGTCCATCTCGTGTTTGGCAATGAATGCGCCGACGACCGGCATGAATATCAGGGCTGAAATCAGGGACGCGACCATTACAACAATCACCACGATTGGAAGGTAGCTCATAAATTTCCCAATGATCCCGGGCCAGAACAGAAGCGGCACAAAAGCACCAAGCGTGGTGGCCGTCGCACCCACGACCGGCACAAACATCTTACGGGCAGCAAGTATGAACGCCCTTTTACGCGACACCCCTTCAGACAGCTTTCGTTCCGCATATTCAACAACCACAATCGGGTCATCAACCAGCACACCTACGGCAATAACCAGGCCAAACATCACCATCATATTGATGGTCATACCCAACATCTGCAAAACCAGAAAAGCCATCATGAACGAGATAGGGATAGACATACCGATCATAATCGCAGGTCGCACACCCAGCGTTGCTACAGTCATGATCAGCACAAGAGCAACGGCCGTAAGCACAGCCGCCTCCAGCGAGCGGAACAGGTTTTTTGTCCCGACCGATTGATCGAGCAGGAAGCTATACTCAACGCCAGCCGGCCAGTCGGCGGCAAACTCTTCGGTTACACGACGGACCTCGTCCGATACCTCGATGATGTTTGTGCCGATATTCTTGGTAATTGCCAACGTGATCGCAGGGGAGCCGTTCACATAAGCATATTCGGTTGCATCCTTGAACGTGCGGGTGATCGTTGCGACATCGCCGAACGTAACCACGGTGTCACCAATCCTCTTAAGTGGTAGACTGTAAATCTCGGCAGCCGAGGAAATCAGCCCCGGCACATCCACATTGAAAGAGCCTTGGCCGCTGTCCAGCGTTCCGCCCGCAACCATGATATTGTTCTTCGACAGTGCGTCGAACAATTGCGGCGCGGTGATGCCGTAGGCTTCGAGGTGCAACATATCCATTTGCACTTCCAGCACCTCGTCGCGATCGCCGGAAATTTCAACGTCTTGCACATCGGCAATGGTTTCCAGTTCATCCATCAAGGCGTTAACATGAAGCTTCAGTGTGCGTTCGGGGACATCTCCGTAAACGGCCACAGATAAAACGGGGCGATCTGCGATTGAGCTCTCGATGATTTTGGGCTCGTCGGCCCCGGCTGGCAATTCGTTTGTTACGCCGTCAAGTTCCGCGCGAATATCGACCAGAGCATCGTCTTTTTCTGTGTTAACACTAAATTCCAGAAAAACAGTGGTGTGACCAGCGGTCGAGGTCGAGGTGATAGCTTCCAAACCGTCCAAACCAATCAGGCGATCTTCAACAGGTTTGGCCAGCAGCCGCTCGGCATCTCTGGCAGAAATGCCTTTTTGGTCTACAGTAACAAAGAAAAACGGAATGTCGACGGCCGGAAAACTTTCTTTGGGCAACGCCATATACGACGCAGCACCAGCACCCAGCAGCAATACCATCACGGTCATTACTGCACGTGGCATGCGCAATACTCGTTCGATGAAATCAATCATAGCTACGCCCTATTCTACGTATCGGGCATCAACTTTTTGCCCTTCGGTGACATACTCTTGCCCAAGTATTATTACGTCGACAATCACCGGCAGGCCTGAAACCCAAATGCCTTCCCGTGTGTCGCCAAGGATTTGCAGCGGGTGGAATACCACTTCGCCGTTCTTAACCGCCTGAACGCCCAATACACCGTTGCTATCAAGCGTTAACGCAGATTGCGGAAGCAGATGAGCCGGGATATTTCCCATTTCTACGAGAGCTTCTGCGGTAAGCCCGTCCAGAATATTTCGGCCCGGGTTTGGAAATTCGATTTCAACTTCAAATGTTCGCGTTGCCGGATTGGAACTCACGGCAATAAAGCTAACTTCACCGCTCGCGGTTTGGCCGTTTATTGTTGTGATTTCTGCGGCCATTCCCAATTTGGCGAGGCTAATTCTTGCCTGTGGTATGGCGCCGACAAACACCATCGTGTCTAGCTGAATGATGGTAGCGCAAGAGTCCCCGAATTTCAACATTGAGCCGATTTCCGCAATCGGGCCCTGAATAACACCTGACAAGCCCGCAGTTATCACAGTTTTCTCAAGGGCATCTTTGGCATTTCGAAGGCCAACCTGTGCCGCAGAAAGCCCGGCTTCGGCGGCCTTTAAGTTCGCGGCGAAAGACTCTGCCGAATTTTCAGGCGTTAATCCTTTTGCCAGCAGTTCAAAGTTCGTGTCGAAATCCAGCTGTGCTTTTGCCAAACCGGCTTCAGCTTGCGCGACAGCAGCCGTAGCCTGATTGATACTCGCTTGGCGGGTTCCGCTGTGGAGTGTGCAAATCAAGTCACCCATTTCGACCGTTTGACCTTCTTCAACCGCGACAGTTTCAACAATGTCCGTGGTCTGGGCAACTACGTTCAATGACGTGCTTGCCTTTGTATGCCCTCGAAGTGTCACATCAAGGCTCATGGGTTGGATATTGAACCGTTCTATTCGAACAATCCGTAGCTCACCTTCGATCTGGGACGCCAAATCATTGCGCGCGGCAATCGAGATTGCCGGATCGTCAATACCTTCTTCGTGGTGAACAGCCAAAGCGATTCCGGTTTTCTCAACCGCATCTGTTATCGGGCCGCCATCTTCTTCAAGAAGTTCAACTACGGCTGTTTCCCCACCTGTAGGTCCGTTGCCGCCCTGGACAAATATCCCTGTGCTAAACCATAAAGCAATAAGGAGAATCAGCACGAGTGCCACCCCGTAGGATTTTAGTGCCCGCATTATTTTTTGTGCCCGCATAAGTAGTCTCGTTCTTTGTTAAATTAGCCTTAGCCTTGAATATCCGGCATTCTACACGCCCTGATTATCACCACTTTTTTTCCGCTTTTGGGACAAGTGAAAATGATTGACAACCAACATCGTTGCTCTGTATGCAAACTTTGCAGTATGTGCAATGTTTAATTCGAAAGTTATGATGACAAATTTGCGAGAACGTCGAAGGTTAAGAACTACGGATACGATACACTGTACCGCCATCGATTTGATCTATAAGTACGGGTTGGATGATGTAACCACTGAAATGATAAGTAAAAACGCGGGTATTAGCCCAAGAACGTTCTTTAATTATTTCCCATACAAAGAAGCAGCTCTTCTTCCCCCGGAGTCGGAACTTTCACTAGAAGCCGTTGAAAAGTTTGTGAACGGAACAGCGCCTTTACTAGATGACTTGGTAGATCTGATAATACCTTTCGCCGAGCCCTATGGAAAAGACCCGATAATGCTGCGCAAGTTATTTGAAATTTCAGAAACGCACCCGAAACTTTTGGCGCTCAAGGTCAACGCGTTTCATGACTTCGACAAAAAGCTGGCAATGATATTAGCCCTGCGAACTAAAGACAGCGAGCAAAGGTCAGATATGATGGCGGCGTTGATTTCAACGGCAATGCGTGTCGCTATGGCCCGCTGGGTTGAAGGTGATTCAGGTAGGATAAGTGAATACATCCTGCAATCGTTTCAAGAATTGCGAACAGCTTTCAACGATTAATTGCAATTTTCCGATCTGGCAAAGACGCTTGTGATGGTGATCGGCTACCATAGCGTAATTATTCGAAATATGTATGTTTCAGATTCGGTGTTCACGGTGCTGTGTTGCTGTGACAGGTTACTTCAAGGTGTGATAGGCTTTCAGGAGTTCTGCGGTAGAGGCGTCAACACTCGTAGATTTTCTTAATTTTGCAACCAACGGAAGTATGCTGTTTACTAA
>DFBD01000139.1 GCA_002367255.1 Rhodobacterales bacterium UBA3089
TTAGTGTTAGAGCAGCACTAGACCGAGGCACAAACTCCAAGAGAAACGCACGCATACTACTATCCATATCTTCAAAAAACCTTCTATATAAATCATTTTTATTTATATAAATTTGTCGAAAAACTGATGGATTTTTTGAAAATAATTCAATTAATTTCAATTCATGCTGTTGTGATTTTTATCAGCGAAAGCAGTGGTTTAGATTTAATATTTTACAAATATTGCACGTCACGAAATACACTAATAAGATACAAATCTATTTGGTTACATGTAACTATTTGATATTATAAGATATTAATTATAGTTCAATGCCCTCCGAAGGCAGAGGTCGCGCGTTCGAATCGCGCCGGGTGCACCAATAATTTCAATGGCTTAGAAGATTTCCTCTTTCTTTCTCCTTCAAATCCGCAACGATACCCGCAACGTTTCGTGCTGCTTTTCACCCTTTTAGGTGCGGTTTTGAATCGTATCGCAACCACGCTAGACGAGTTGATGTCGTAGAACTATAGTCCAGAGGTGTGGATGACGGATACTTCTCGACATTCCTCACTTTCATCGGTCGAAGGGTAAAGGCATTGGGCTACATCGTTCTTGCGATTACGATCTTGATATTCAGTGCATTTGTGGTTCGGCAAGTTCTAATTGTGGCAGGACTCACTGCTTTTTTGGGATTTTCATTCTTTAAAAGTGATCGGAATTTTAGAACAATCGCGGCCTTTTGCGTATTCGCAATCTTCTGGGTATTCCTTGCTATCGCCATCGCGTATTTCATCAAGTTAGACACACAGATTTCCGAGATGAAGAAGGAAAGTGACTGCCACTCTGCCGCGTCGAAATCGGTTATCGTGATTTCTTTTCTCAACGAAGGTTTTGACCATCAGCGCGTAAATAGGGACATCTACTACAGCTTGAATCATGGCGGAATCCTAGAAGGCAATGCTGGGTTGGTGTTTCGGCTCGTGGATCACCTTAATGAACTCGAAAGCTCGGAAATTCATGAACTTGACGGCAGTCCGTATGCTGACAGGATCAACTACCTTGAGCAAAAATGCCTGTCATGGAGAGAGTCCGCCAGTTTGCACAAGAGGTTTAAAGGCCAGAGAATGAACTAGACCTCGAATTTAGCAAGACCTTGGCTCGGTTCAAGGTCTTGCAACTACATGGGGGCCTATCCCGATAGGAATAATTTTCAAAGGATTAAACCTGATCTCTGACGTGCATGATTGTCTGTCGAACAGTCTTGAACTAACCTGCGAAGGTCGAATTTACCTCCCCCTTAGATTACGTCCCCAAACGCTGCATTGGCCCCATCGCGGCTTTATTATGCAATGGTGAATGTTGTTTATAAACACGCTCAAGGGTTTCCTGTGTAGTCGCAAAATAGTCTGTAGCGTCAGACATTGTCAGTCCAGATTGGAAGCCAAGTGTTACAGCCGTATTGACCTGCGCCCCCAGGGCGCCTCCAAAACGATGTAGAGTCCGCCCAAACAAAGGACGGATAAAATGAAGAAGCGATTCACGGACGAGCAGATCATAGCGATGCTGAAAGAGCAGGAAGCTGGCGAGAAGACAGCGGACCTTTGTCGGCGTTACCGCATTAGCCAAGGCACATTTTACAAATACAAATCGAAGTATGGCGGCATGCACTGCACGGCAAGGTATCGCGCAGCGATGTCCCGAGAGTGGAACCGTCAGACGCGGCGCGGTTGCGAGCGTTGGAGGCCGAGAATAGCAAGCTGAAGAAGTTGTTGGCGGAGACGATGCTCGATATAGCCATGCTCCGCGACGTAAATTCAAAAAAGTGGTAACGCCTGAGGCTAAGTGACAAGCTGTGGATCACTTGTGCGAAGCGCATGGAGTTAGCCAGCGTCGGGCGTGTGCAACCATGCAGGTGGATCGATCCACGGTGCGCTGCCAATCGAAACGGCCCGATGACAGTGATTTGCGCGAAGAGATCAAACTGGTGGCAAAGGAACGCCGCCGTTTTGGGTATCCTTTGGCTGACAGGTGATTGCATGCAATCGCCGAGAAGCGCCGCATTCAGGTGATGCTGGAACGGAAAGGGATATTCATGAGACTGTTACCCGGCAAGGCATGTTTGCATGCCTGAGAGGGCATAAGAAGCTCAGGCGCATTTATGCTGAGGAAAAGCTGCAGGTGCGCCGTAGAGGTGGCCGGAAGCGTGCTCTGGGCACAAGGAAACCAATGGTGCTGCCGGGGCCCAAACCAGCGTTGGAGCCTCGACGTCGTGAATGATGCGCTTACCGATGGGCGCAGGTTCCGAATTCTGACTGTGATTGATGACTACACCCGCGAGAACTTGGCACTGGTGGCTGACACATCGCTATACGGTCTGCGTGTATCACGAAAGTTGGATCAGATCGTTGCCGAGCGCGGTATCCACCGAGCCTCCCTCACTTTCAATCAGGCTCAAAAACTTCCCGATTTCTATGTGTGTTAGGGTGTTTATTGATTTGTTTCCAAGATTTAGAATGATTAGGCGATTCAGTCGCGAGGCCCGAGCCTTGGCAGTATCAAGGGTAACTGCTTCTCGGCGTGCACCAAGTAAACTCCCGTTGAAAGCAGCCTGAATGTAGTTATCTGCAACAACACCGAATCTTTGTGCTTATTTGACCGCAATGAGCTTAACTTGCCTCTTTTCTTTCTCTGCCTCCACAGCGCGTGGATCTCCTCGCGCAATATACGGACTTCTTTGCGAAGGCGCATATTCTCCGTTTCAAGGTCGGTATGAGGCCCAGACATAAGGGCATCGTCTTGATATTTTTGGACCCAACGATTCAACGTCAAAAGCCAATACCTAAGTCTTCAGCAAAATTGCTGACGCGTCAAAGCACTTGTCAATGCCAAGCGAATTGCTTCTTTGCTAAATTCATTTCCGTGTCTTGGTGCCATGTTCTGTCTCCTTGATGGCCAATAGTGCTATCAAGTGCTCGAAACTTTCTACGGACAAATCCACCCCACCTTCTGCCTAAATTCTGTCGTGTGTTGTGATGCCATTTCATTTCTCTTTTTGCGTATAATACGCGATTAAAGGAGCGGCACAATTCCGCGACAGGTTCAGCCTCCGACAGATGCAAGTTATTCAATACTCACCTATTGCCGTTCCCCGCAATTGACGCTATACATTCACAATGCAATCAATCCCAAAGGAACGCCAGTCATGCCAAACCATGTCACCGGATATAATCGCACACAGATCACTCTTCATTGGATCATCGCGGCGCTCGTAGTCTTCCAATTCGTCGGTCACGAGGCCATCGTCGATGTCAGTGCGCTGATCGCCAAAGGTCAGGATCCAGCGATCCCAATCCTTGCGCGCGCGCATGTTTTGCTCGGCATATTAACCCTGATACTAGCCATCTGGCGGGTCGTTTTGCGCCTAACCCGCGGGGCCCCGGACCTACCAGCCGAAGAAAGTGCCGCCCTGAAAATGGTCGCCAAGATTACCCACCTCGCCCTTTACGGGGCGATTTTCATCATGCCGCTGTCGGGAATGGGCGCTTGGTTTGGTGGGCAGGAATTTGCTTCTACCGTGCATTTGACCTTCAAATTCGTGGTGATAATCTCGGTCGCGCTGCATGTTGCTGGTGCTTTATATCAGCAATACGTCCTTAAAACCGGCCTCCTCAAACGCATGATGAAAGCCGAGTAACTACTTCTTCCGGGGTTTCACCCGACGGGTCGGCTCTGCCACCGTCGGGTCCTCGGGCCACGGGTGTTTTGGATAGCGCCCACGCATATCTTTTCGCACATCAGCGTAGGAATTCGCCCAAAACCCCGGCAAATCTGCCGTGGTTTGCACGGGACGCTGTGCTGGTGATAAAAGTTCTATTAACACAGGTAATCTATCCGGGCCGACCACCGGATGTTCGTTTAGTCCAAACATTTCCTGCAATCGCACAGCAACCGAGGGCTGCTCCCCTCCATAATCCACTGCCAATCGCGTACCCGTAGGCGCCACTATCGCAGCGGGGGCCAGCCGGTCCAGCATCTGCATCGCATCCCAGTCCAGCATGCTTTTCAGCGCGGCCAGCGCATCAACCTTTTTCATCGCTTCGGCGCGCCGAACCCCGCCAAGAAACGGTTGCAGCCAAACCTCCAGCTCATCGATTAAACCGCTGTCAGACATGTCCGGCATCTCCGCCCCGCGCGCTCGCAACCATTCGACACGCGCCCTAAGTAGACGCGCGGCTTTGCTCCAGTCCAGCGCCCCTAGGCCCAATTCTCGAACGCCTTCAATCATCGCGCCTGCAACGATCGCGTCGGGCGCATCCTTCCAGTGCCGGTCCTCCAGCATCAAAGCGCCGAGCATGACACGTTGGCGCACGTTGACAGCCCGGTCTCGGCGCGACCATTCACAGACGTTAACCTCACGCACCTCGTGCAGGTCCCGCATTTCCGCCTCCGAAACCACAGCGCCCAGCCGCAATCGCGCCTCGCGCAGGCCTCCGTCAAGGTCCACCGCCACCAGCATCCGCGCCTTCGCCAGTGCGTCGCCCGCGTCCACAATCGCGCCCTTGCCACCAGACAAAAGAAACCGCCCCTCGTCGCCCTTGCGGCGCAGTGCGACCCGGTCGGGGTAGGCCAGTGACAGCAGCGCCCCGGCAGAAAGCCCCGGCCCGCCCGTGTCCGGCACCAGCCTTTCAAGCCGTTTGGCCTCAGCTTTAATCGCAGAAATCGCCCCGCGATCTGCACGGTGCGGTCTTTCTCGATCAAACTTCGATGGATCGTTAACTGCCTCTAATCGCAGCGCAATATCTGCCGCGCGCCCGCTAACCGGATCACGCTCCGCAATCAACGCCGCCAAAGTCGCCGCCAGCCGTTTCGCCCCATGCTCCGCTCCAATCACCAGCATATGCCCCAACCGGGGATGCATCGGCAGCCCCGCCAAAACCTTGCCATGCGCCGTGATCCGCCCTGCCTTTAGCGCCCCCAGAGACGTCAACAACCCTTGTGCCTCGGCAAATGCCCGCTCCGGTGGTTGGGTCAGAAACGCCATACCCGCAGGCCTATCCGACCCCCAAACAGCCAATTCCAGCACCAGCCCGGCAAGGTCCGTAGATTCGATCTCTGCCGGTGGGAACAGGGCCATCCCGCCCTCCTCACCCTTGGTCCACATACGATAACAAACACCCGCCTCCACGCGCCCTGCACGGCCACGGCGCTGCTCGGCCTCGGCCTTGGTCACGCGTTCGGTCACCAGCCGGGACATCCCCGAGCCCGCGTCGAACCGCGCCCGCCGTGCGCGCCCGCAATCAACAACCGTCCGGATATCGGGAATGGTTAACGAGGTCTCCGCAATCGCTGTCGCCAGCACGATTTTCCGCCCCGAGGCCAGCAGGGTCAATACCGCACGTTGCTGTGCAAACGGCAACCCACCGAACAGCGGCATAACTTTGCAATCCTTGGAAAGGTTCAACTTCGCCTCAACCCGCCGGATTTCCCCCGCCCCTGGCAGAAAGACCAACACGCCGCCGTCCGTTTCTGCAACCGCCTGCGCTATCAGCCCAGCCGCCACATCTTCAAACCTCGGCCCCCGGCGGTTTGGCTGCACCCAAGGTTGATCGAGCCAGCGTGTCTCCACCGGAAAGCTGCGTCCTGTCGAGGTCACCATAGGCGCATTGCCCATCAACGCTGCCACCGGACCCGCATCCAAAGTTGCGGACATCACCAGTAAGTTCAGATCATCACGCAACACAGAGCGCACTTCCAAACACAGCGCCAACCCCAAATCCGCGTTCAATGACCGTTCATGAAATTCGTCAAAAATCACGCATGAGACACCGGATAGTTCCGGATCTCGTTGAAGTATCCGCGTCAATATCCCCTCGGTCACCACCTCGATTCGCGTATTTGGCCCAACGCGGCTCTCGCCCTTGATCCGGTAACCGACGGATTCCCCAACCTTTTCGCCCAACTGCTGCGCCAGTCGTTCCGCCGCCGCCCTAGCCGCCACACGACGCGGTTCCAGCATCATGATCCGGCCCGTGAATAACCCGTTTTCCAACAGGAACAGCGGCACGCGCGTCGTCTTACCCGCCCCCGGCGGGGCTTGCAAAACCGCCATCCCATGCCCGCGCATAGCCTCTAATAGTTGTGGTAAAACCGCCTCGACAGGCAATGCCGTCATATTCGTCCCTCGCAGGCGGTCAGCGTGCCCTGATCGCCAAAGTCCCGATACTGGTATGCGCCTCGAATTTTCGAATCCGCATTAAACCATTGTTATCAGGCTTAAATACAAGTGCAGACAAAGCAATGCCACCCTTTCCACCATCACCCGTATAAGAAATACTGCATTCCACCCGCCCGTCATTAAGCCGCTTGATATTCGTAAATTCGACTTTACTGCGGTTGCGCCCGTCGAATAGCTCCACCTCGCCGGAACAAACCTTCGCCGCGCTAACCGGACGCAACAAGAAGTACATCAAAGTCATCGGATCAACCGTATGACGATAGGTGGTAACCTCGGCGGGTACGTTTCTAACCGGATCAAAAGTCACGCTAGACACCCGATCCCCGCTGAGCAAAATTTCAAGCGTCGAAACCTTGCCCTTTTCATCACTGATCGAGGTATGCCGAACCGGCACAAGCACCCCGCCAGCACCAATCCGCCCCGTCGCGGTTTGTTCATAGCGCAGATCATAAACCGCCCCGACAAGGCCCGTCGTATAAAGTATCGTTGCTACCGAATAACTTTTGCCGTCGTTATTCGCGGCAACCTGCATTTCACCGATCTTGGCCACGCCCAATCGGACATCAAAACGATAATCGAAGCTCTCGGCCAAGGGTGCCGTTGGAATAAAAGCGGCGAAAATTGCCGCGCAGAAGGATATATAAATAATCTTAATCATCATTTTTCCGGTTGGATGTTTCACAATCCCCGAATATATGCCAAGATTGCCCCCTATCAAAGGGCAACATTTCATGATGCGCTTAATTTCGCCGTGAAGGGGTTGCTTGCCTTGGGTTTGCGCATAAATGCCCCCGCACAGCAACTTCTGGTGCTGTTTGCAAAATAACCGCGCCGAATCCCTTGACCCCCGCGCCTGTCCGGCATAAAGAAGCGCTTCGAATTCCGGTGCCCCGAACGGGTGGACCCCATATAAAAGGACATCAACATGTCTCGTGTTTGTGAACTAACTGGCAAAGGCGTTATGACTGGCAACAATGTCAGCCACGCTAAAAATAGAACTCGTCGGCGTTTCTTGCCGAATCTGAATGACGTGACCCTTGCTTCCGAAGTATTGGGCCGCTCGTTCAAATTCCGTATCGCTGCTTCGACTTTGCGTACTGTCGATCACCGTGGTGGTCTGGACGCATTCATGGCTAAAGCAAAAGATTCCGATCTTTCGGCTACTGCTTTGAAAGTCAAAAAAGACATCGAAAAAGCACAGGCTCCTGCCTAATAGCTGCTTTATCGTAACGGTTTGCGGCCCTGTCAGAAAAATCTGGCGGGGCCGCTTCGTTTCGCCACGTGCAACCCACCAAATTATTGCATATGTTATGTGAATGAGCATTCGACACCTGATAATTGCCTTTCTGATTGCGATCGGCCTGACTTCCAGCGCAACCAGTGCTGC
>DFBD01000065.1 GCA_002367255.1 Rhodobacterales bacterium UBA3089
ATTGCTTTGCAAATACATACTAGGAAATGCCATACTTTTCGAATAAACGTGCGTCTATAGCAGAATTAATGATGGAATAGTGTGATGAGTCGGATGGATGCGCTCGATATTAAGATTCTCGAATCTTTGCAACGCAAGGGGCGGATGTCTAATGCGGAGATGGCGGACAAGGTCAACTTGTCGCCATCGGCATGTCATCGCCGGATACAGCGGTTGGAGGAAGAGGGCGTTATCCGCGATTATGTGGCCCTGCTGAACCCGCGCGCGGTGAACAAACCCTCGACCGTGTTTGTCGAGATCACGCTGTCAGGGCAGGCGGACGAGTTGCTGGATGCTTTTGAACGCCAAGTTGCTTTGGTGCCGGATGTTCTGGAGTGCCATCTTATGGCGGGCACGGCGGATTATCTTCTGAAGGTTGTGGCGCAGGACACGGATGATTTCGCCCGTATCCATCGGCAGTATCTGGCGCGGCTTCCAGGTGTGGCTCAGATGCAGTCCAGTTTTGCCTTGCGGACGGTGTTCAAGACGACCGCGATCCCGCTCTAACCAAGAAGATAAAGCATCAGGTAAAGCGTCGCCATCCCGCCGAAAATCGCGCCCAGAACACTGCGGAATATGCTGCCGATCAGCAGGGCCGTGGCGGCGGCGATCAGGCGGGCAGGGTCGATCTCGCCACCTGTGGCTTGCGGCCAGACAATCAGCGGGGCGATCAGGCCGGGCATCACTGCGACCGGAACGTAGCGTAGGTGCCGCGTCATCCACGCGGGCAATTTCCGGTCGCCTACGAGGCCTATGAACGAGAACCGTAGCAGGAAGGTGCCGATACCGAGGAAAATGATGGTTAGCCAAATATCCAAATTGCTCATTTGCGTGCCTCCAGCCATTTTTCGACTTGTGCGCCGGTGATCATCGCAAGGACTGCCGCAACCATTAACCAAAGGTTATAGGGCATCCATGACAGGGCCAGCGAAACGATCACGGAAACGACTGCAGCGGCCAGATGCGGCAAGCTTCGCAGGCTTGGTGCGACTATGGCGATAAAGGTGATCGGGATAGCGAAGTCCAGTGCGTATTCAGGTGGGATGGCGGAACCGGCCAATCCTCCGATCAGTGAAAACCCGTACCAGAACGGAGCGATGGTTGAGATGACGCCGAAAAAGTAGGCGACCTTTTCGTTCAATGGCATTTCGGGTGAACGTTCGTATTTCTCGATCGAGACGCCGTAGGATTGATCCACCATGAAATACGACATTAGCACTTTTTGCCAGGTTAACGCTTTGCCCAGATGCGGGGTAAGCGAGGCTGAATACATTACCATTCGCAAGTTTACTGCAAGTCCTGTTAAGATTGCGACGAACACGGGGGCACCATCCACCAGCAATTGCACGGATGCAAACTGTGCTGCGCCCGCAATTACCAATGCCGTCATGGCCATGGTTTGGATCAGGGAAAACCCTGCCTCGGTCGCGACAACGCCGAAAAGCAGACCGAAAGGGGCGATAACCAAAAGAAAGGGCGAGCCAGCGCGAACGCCTTGCCAAAATACACCGCGAGTTCTGGACATATCCGCCCCCATGTTGCAAATTCCTCCATGCGTATAGCGCAGAGTTATTCCTTTGACCAATCAAGAGTTTTGCGACGTGACGAAACATTTGTTGATAAAACCTGATCCTGCCAATCCACGTCTGACACGTGGGGTGTCAGGCGTTGATCACAATGGTGAGGCGCAAGACATCCGCGTGGTCGAAGAGCGGCCTTTGACGATATATCTGAACGCGCAGGAAATCGTGACCGCGATGACTATCGGAGATTTCCCGGAGTATTTGGCGGTCGGGTATCTGCGTAATCAGGGAATGTTACTGGCCGACGACGTAATCACGCGCGTAGATTTTGACGAGGAAGTCGAAACTGTCGTGGTGCGAACTGAACGCAAGACGGATTATGAAGAGAAGCTTAAGAAGAAAACGCGGACTTCCGGCTGTGCGGTTGGCACGGTTTTCGGTGATATGATGGAGGGGTTGGAAGGTGTGAAACTGCCTTCGACTCCGCTGAAAACCAGTTGGTTGTATTCGCTAGCACATCAGATCAACACCATGCCGAGTTTGTATCTAGAGGCCGGCGCGATACATGGTTCTGTGCTGTGTCGCGAGGATGTGCCGCTGGTCTATATGGAAGACGTCGGGCGGCATAATGCTGTCGATAAAATCGCCGGCTGGATGATGCTTGAGGGCGAGAGCGCGGACGATAAAATCATGTATACGACCGGGCGACTGACATCGGAGATGGTTATCAAGACAGCGATGATGGGGATACCTACGTTGGTCTCGCGGTCCGGTTTTACCGCTTGGGGCGTGGAAATCGCGCGGCAGGTTGGTCTGACCGTGATCGGCCGGATGCGCGGCAAGCGGTTCATTTGCCTTAGTGGCGAGGCGCGGTTGGAGTGGGACGCGGACATGCGTGCGGTAAAAGGCGAAGGATAAAATTTGATGAAAGTTATTGGTGTAATTTTGGCGGGGGGTCAATCCTCGCGCATGGGTGGGGGCGACAAGTCGTTGCTGGACCTTGGTGGGCAAACGATTTTGGCACGCGTGGTCGCGCGGTTAGCCCCGCAAGTTGATAGGGTGGCGCTAAGCGCGAATGGAGATCCCGACAGGTTTTCTGCATACGGGTTGCCCGTGCTTGAAGATACAATCGCGGGTTACGCGGGGCCTTTGGCCGGTGTTCTGGCTGGCATGGATTGGGCGCACGGGCAGGGCGCAGATTACATTGTGACAGCGGCGGCAGACACCCCGTTTTTCCCTGAAAGGCTGCTTGTTGCTTTGCAGGTGGCGCGGGAGTTCTCGGGTGCGCCGCTGGCTATGGCCATGACGCCGGACCCTGTGCGAAAGTTTGCCCATCATCCGACGTTTGGCCTGTGGTCCGTGGCATTGCGCAAAGATTTGCGCGGAGCCTTGGAGGGAGGTGTTCGAAAAGTTGACCAGTGGACTGAACCACATGGTTGCGCCAAAATGGTGTTCAATTTCGATGGTGGAGATCCATTTTTCAACGTGAATACACCCGCCGATATGGCCGTAGCACGCAGTATGTTGAAGGAGTTCGACGCGTGAAAGTTTACGGAATTGTTGGCTGGAAGAACTCCGGCAAAACGACACTGGTGGAACGACTGGTGTCCGAGATAACAGCGCGCGGATTCTCGGTTTCAACGGTTAAGCATGCGCATCATACATTCGACGTGGATCACGAGGGGAAAGACAGTTTTCGTCACCGCGTAGCAGGGGCGAGCGAGGTGTTGTTGGCGAGCCGTAATCGCTGGGCGTTGATGCACGAAATTCGCGATGACGCGGAGCCGCCTCTAGCGAAATTTCTGGAGAAGCTTGCCCCTGTCGATCTGGTCCTGATCGAGGGTTATAAGCGTGATTGTCATGCAAAGCTGGAGGTACATCGTGCGGAAACCAAGCAGGGATTGTTAGTTGCGGAAGACGCGACGGTAACAGCAGTTGCCGCGAATTATGTGGTGGACGGGTTGTCGGTGCCGCAGTTTGAGCTGGATGACGTGAAGGCTATCGCCAGTTATATCCTAAAGGAGGTTGGCCTTGAGTAACCCCCCCAAATTATCCAACGATTGCTTTGCCCTGCCTCCGGGCGTGCATTGGACGCCGGTCGATGAAACCCTGGCGAGCCTTCGGGAAAGGGTGTCGGTTGTCACGGGCATCGAGCCCGTTCCCACCGTCGCGGCTGGTGGCCGCGTGCTGGCCGCCGATGTTGTGGCCAAGCGAAACAGCCCGCCTTATGCGAATTCGGCCGTGGATGGCTACGGGTTTGCATTCGCTTGTCTAGGTGATGGAGATCAGGCTTTGCCTTTGGCGAAAGGTCGTGCGGCGGCGGGCGGTCCGTTTGACGGAGTGGTTCCTAAAGGCAAAGCGTTACGGATTTTGACGGGGGCGATGGTGCCGGAGGGGATTGATACCATTGTGCTTGAGGAAGATGTAACCATCGAGGTAGGTGTCCTGAAGTTCGCAATGGGCCTTAAGAAAGGCGCAAATGTACGCCCAAAGGGCGAGGATGTGGCTGTTGGGCAAGCTGCCCTTTCCGCAGGGCGCATTTTGCAGCCACAAGACTTGGGGCTGTTGGCGGCTGTGGGTGTGGATACCGTTCAGGTGCGCAAACGTTTGCGGGTAGCGGTGCTGTCAACGGGTGACGAATTGCGCCAAGTTGGCGAAGATATTGCGCCGCATCAGATTTACGATGCCAACCGCCCGATGCTGCTGGATTTGATCCGTCGCTGGGGGATGGAGTTGGTTGATCTGGGGCATGTGCGCGATGATGCGGATTTGGTTAAACAAATGTTAACGCACGGGGCGCGGGAGGCGGATGTTATCCTGACCTCGGGTGGGGCATCTGCGGGGGACGAGGATCATATTTCGGCGGCGCTTCAGGCGTCTGGTACTTTGAACCTTTGGCGCGTTGCCATAAAACCCGGTCGCCCATTGGCATTGGCGATGTGGGAGGGGGTTCCCGTGTTCGGCTTGCCGGGTAATCCGGTGGCCGCATTTGTGACGGCCCTGATTTTTGCGCGACCGACGTTGTTGGAACTAAGCGGTGCTGGATGGGCGGAGCCTCGGGTAATGCATTTACCGGCAGCCTTTAGCAAAAACAAAAAACCGGGACGGCGGGAGTATTTGCGTGCAAAGATGAGCGCCAACGGCCACGTCGAGGTGTTCAAAAGCGAAGGCAGCGGGCGGATTTCCGGCCTCAGCTGGGCTGAAGGATTGGTCGAGTTGGAGGACGAAGGGCGCGAAATCGCAAAAGGTGATACAGTCCGCTATTATCCGTTTTCTGAATTTGGCCTTTGAGCAAAAAAGACCGCAGGTTTCGCTGCGGTCTTCGGGTTCTGATATTAAGCATCCCGCCTATTCGGTCGGCAATGTTGCAGCGTAAGCCATCACGTCAATCGCATACTCAAGTGGAAAAGCGCGAAGATTGATCATCTGGACCCCTGGATGGGCATTCAAAACCTTGTGCATAACCTCGTCCGGTGCGGCGGCGGCTTCGGTTCCGACATATTTGTGATTATCACCATCGCCCCAGTCCAGCATTCGACCGTCAAAGCCATGACAGGCCGCGCAGGTTGTTTGGAAAATTCCGCGCCCACGATTGGGATCACCACCCACCATTGTACGGTTTTCTATATCGATAAACGGAGTCATATCTATCTGACCACGGCTGACAAAGAGTGCTACCCGCGCCATTTCCTCGTCGGTGATCATCTCTTGTGTGTAGGGGTGATTTTGATCCCGTAGAGTGATCATGATCGTGTCAACCGATTTACCTTCGGAACCGCCGATGCCAGAGATGCCAGTGAAATGACTTCCGCCAGCGTAGACACCGTCTTCGCCGTCGTAATCCCAGCCATGGCATTCTTTACAGCGCCAAGTAGTTGAGCCTGATTTTTGTCCGCTTGAGGGATAGGCTGGATTGGTTTCTTCCGGCTCGTCACGGTCAAGGGCGTTCCACCATTTATCGTAAATCCTACCACCTGAAGCGATGGTCCATGCTTCTGATTGGTGAAGCGGGGCTTCGTGGACAAACCCTTGTGCTTCTTCTTCATGCTTTGCCAATGCCGGAGCAGCGAGAATAAGTGTTGCGGCAAGCGTTGTCACAACTGTTATTTTGAATGAGATGGTCAAAGTTTTCTCCTTCATCCTGACCACACAATGAATACCTTAGTATTATTGTAAGGTAAAGGGTGGCTAGAGAAAATCTATCCAAACATTCCGGCAGTTCGCCCGAGCAGCATAAATGCCCGGCCGGTTCGGGTATCCGCGAGCAGTTGAATTTCTGCGTCGCTGGCCCCTTCGACGAAGCTTTTCAGCATGATGTCGAAGCGTCGCAAAAAGTATAACGAGCTGTCGCGGAATATCTGATCCGTCTTTTCGCGGGCCATGATGCGTTCCATTGCTTCGGGGGCGTTGATACCGCCGACAGCGCTGACACCTTCGCCGCGTGTGCCTTGAGCGAATACGCGCCAATCGTAGGCAGGGGCGGTTTCGGGGTGCAAGTCATCCATATAGATGCCTTCCTGAGCGAGGAGGTTCAAGATGTCCTCGGCCGCGCGAAGCAAGCTGCCTGTGTCTTCGTCACGCTTTGCCAATCGCAAGGCGCGAAACCCTTCGGCATCTTTTTCGTCGCGCGGAAAATTCAAAGCGCGTAACAGATCTGGCAAATCTATGGATTTGTCAGCAGCCCTCGCATCAGAGGAGGGGGTAGGTTCTTTCGCGACTGGGGGGGGCGCTTGCATTTGCATCGCAGCCTGCATCTGACGCACGGAAGTAATCGCGGTTTCCATTTGTTTAATCTGGTTCGTCAAATCTGTGACCCGCTGTTGCAAGGTCTCTACGCGGCTGTCCTTGATCCTTGGCTGGGAAACGCCGCTTTGGCTTTGCGTAGTGCCGCCTGCGCGCAGATCTCGCAGTTCCCATTCTAATCGACGGGATTCGTCTTGAATTTGGAAGCTGCGTCGAATCAGAGCGGAGCCTAACCAGACGAATGCCAAAGGCAGGACCAGTACTATCAGGAAGAATATGATTTCCAGAAAGGCCGCGTCGCGTGGTTCGGCGATGTCGCCAAGCAACCCAAAATAGCCCGCCCCATACCCTGCAAGCAGGATCGTCCAGACGATTGACAGAATCGTGGCGATGATGATCTCGCGTCCTTCAAAGACCGAGCGGGGCGTGACTTTTTCCAATGGGCCGAGCAATCGCGGCTCCTTTTATCTGTGGCTCTTAACCCTAGATATACTTAATCGACAGAATCTCGTAGGACTTTCCACCACCGGGGGTACGGACCTCGATGCTGTCACCCTCTTCTTTGCCGATTAAGGCGCGGGCGAGTGGGGATTTAAGGTTCAATAAGTTTGCTTCTATATCGGCTTCAGGTTCTCCGACGATCTGGTAGGTAACCTCTACGTCAGTTTCTTCATCGACAAGTTCGACCGTGGCGCCGAACTTGATCGTGCCGGACATTTTGGTCACGTCGATGACGTCGGCAAGGCTGATAATGCCTTCCAGTTCTTTAACGCGGCCCTCGATGTGGCTCTGTTCTTCACGCGCGGCGTGGTATTCGGCATTCTCGGACAGATCACCATGCTCGCGGGCTTCGGCGATTGCACGGATAACGGCAGGGCGTCGCTCGGATTTCAGAACTTTTAGTTCCGCATCAAGCTTCTTGAAACCTTTGGTTGTCAAAGGGATCTTTTCCATAATTGTCTCCGGTCCGTGTGGTTTTAGTTAATATCTGATCGAACATAGGTTTGTGTAGAAGTTACTTCAAGTAATATCGGTGTTTTACGCCCCGTTAATGTCGTGCCCCGATTGACGGGCAAAGCGAGAAAGGGGTAGGAATTGTGCAACGGATATATGATCAAAGGATTAACCGAATGTCGGATGTTGAACGCGAAACTATGGATTACGACGTTGTTATTGTGGGCGCGGGGCCATCGGGCCTGTCGGCTGCGATCCGGCTGAAACAACTTGATGCTGATTTGAATGTTGTGGTGCTTGAGAAGGGCTCCGAAGTTGGGGCGCATATTCTTTCGGGCGCGGTTCTGGACCCGATCGGGCTGGATGCTTTGATGCCGGACTGGAAGGAGCGCGGGGCGCCGATCAAAACCAAGGTCACCGAAGACCGTTTCTTGATGCTGGGGCAAAACGGTTCGATTCGTGTTCCGAATTTTCCAATGCCGCCTTTGATGAACAACCACGGTAATTACATCGTTTCGATGGCGAATGTGTGCCGATGGATGGCAGAACAGGCCGAAGAGATGGGTGTTGAAATCTTCCCCGGCATGGCATGTTCCGAGCTGGTTTACGGCGATAACGGCGAGGTTAAGGGCGTTGTTGCCGGCGAGTTTGGTAAGAACGTCGATGGTTCCGAAGGACCAAGTTATGAGCCGGGGATGGAACTTTACGGTAAGTATGTTTTCCTGTCCGAAGGGGTGCGTGGCAGTCTTTCCAAGCAGGTGATCGCAAAATACGACCTGCACTCGGGATCGGATGTTCAGAAATACGGACTGGGCATGAAAGAGATCTGGGAGATTAAACCCGAGAACCATAAGGAAGGCCAAGTGACCCACACGATGGGGTGGCCTTTGGGCGAAAATGCCGGTGGTGGATCATTTGTTTACCACCTTGAAAACAATCAGGTTTATGTTGGGTTTGTAGTGCATTTGAACTATGAAAACCCGCATCTGTTCCCTTACATGGAATTTCAACGCTTCAAGCATCATCCGGCCATTGCCGATATGTTGGAGGGCGGCAAACGCGTGGCTTACGGCGCACGCGCGATCACCGAGGGCGGCTGGCAGTCAATACCGAAACTTGCGTTCCCGGGCGGGGCGTTGCTTGGATGCTCTGCCGGTTTCATGAATGTGCCGCGTATCAAGGGTAATCATAACGCGATGCTTTCGGGCAAGGCTGCGGCGGAAGCTGCGGTAGAAGCGATCAAGGCGGGGCGTTCGGGTGATGAACTTACGGCATATGATACAGACGTGAAATCCGGCCCGATTGCCAAAGACCTGAAGCGGGTTCGAAATGTGAAACCGCTGTGGTCGAAGTTTGGACTCATGGCCTCGCTGGCGCTTGGTGGTTTTGATATGTGGGTCGCCAACCTGACAGGCTGGAACCCTTTAGGTATGTTGAAGCATGGCAAGACAGATGCGGCGGCGACGGGAAAGGCTGCGGATCACAAGGTTCTGGAATACCCCAAACCCGATGGCAAACTTAGCTTTGATCGGCTGACCAATGTCAGTTTCTCGGCGACCAACCACGCAGAAGAACAGCCCTGTCATCTGGTATTGGCTGACCCCGATCTGCCGATCAACGTCAACCTGCCGGAATTTGCCGAACCGGCGCAACGGTATTGCCCGGCGGGTGTTTACGAGATCCTCCGTGACGAAGACGGATCAAACCCGCGATTCCAGATTAACGCGCAGAACTGCGTCCATTGCAAAACTTGCGATATCAAAGACCCGAGCCAGAATATCACGTGGGCAACACCGCAAGGCGGCGAAGGGCCGAATTATCCTAATATGTAGAATTTTTCGGGCGCTCACCCTATATTTGATCACATTTGGTAATGTTCTTAAGTGTAATGATTGTATCCTGCGGGCGTGGCGCATACGTTCGCAGAAACACGAAGACATTTCAGGAGCATCCGGTTTATGGGTAAACGCTTTTTCACGGCACTAATTCTCGGCGTCAGTTTATTGGGCACGGCTGCTACGCCAGTGCTTTCACAGGGTTTGGCTGGCCCGTATCTGGCTGCCAATCGCGCTTTGGAACACGGAAGCTTTGATGCTGCCGCACAGTATTATGTTCGGGCCATGGCAGCGGACCCTGTGAATGTGCGCCTTAAACAAAGTGCGATGGTCTCTTTTGTAGCGGCGGGGGATTTCAGGTCTGCTGCCGGAATTGCCCAAACGATGCGCGCGAATGGTGAAGCGGACGTATTTGTCGATCTGGTTGCGCTTACGGATTTCGTCGGCAAAGGCGATTACGAATCTGCGGGGGCGGCGCTTGCACTGCATCAGGACCACCTGCCGCCACTTTTGTGGGGGATGCTGGACGCGTGGGTCAAGATTGGTTCTGGCGAGATCGAGGCGGGCCTAAAGGCGTTTGACGAAATGTCAGACACCGATGCGCTGACGATTTACGGGCAGTACCACAAAGCATTGGCACAAGCGTATCAGGGTGAATTCGAAGCGGCTGCCGCAATATTGGACGGCAATGGCGAAGGTGCGTTACATTTGAACCGTGACAGCATCATTATCCATGTGGAGGTTCTTTCAGAGCTTGGCCGAAACACCGAGGCTTTGCAGGTATTGGAAGACGCAATTGCGCGTGGATTTAGAGATGAACAGCTTATGTCGTTGCGGGCGGATGTCGCCGCTGGCAAGCTGCCAAGTTTCACGCAGATTGATGCGCCGGCCTATGGTATGTCCGAGGCGCTCGTTACATTGGCTGATGCGTTAAGTCGCGGCGAGCCTGACCGCACGGCGTTGTTCTATGCGCGGCTGGCGCAACAGTTGCGGCCTGACTTTGTTGATGCGTCTTTGTTGATTGCCGAATTGTTGGAATTGGAAGAACAGTATAATCTGGCGGAGGAGGCTTATGGGCTTGTTCCCGAAGATTCCCCTTTGTTCATAGATGCCGAAATAGGCCGTGCCGAAGCTCTACGGGCGGCTGGTGATACAGAAGGCGCGACGGATATTCTCGTCGATTTAGCGGATAGTTTTCCCAAGGATGTGATCGTCTTAAACGCGCTTGGTGATATCTATCGTGGCGTTGAAAACTTTGCGGATTCGGTTGACGCATATACACAGGCGATCGAAAATGTCAGTGAATTTGGCCCTCAACACTGGGTGCTGTTTTACACGCGCGGTATTGGCCTTGAGCGCCTGAATGATTGGCCTGCCGCCGAGGCGGATTTACGGCGCGCGTTGGAATTATCCCCTAATCAGCCGTTCGTTTTGAACTACATCGGGTATTCTTATATCGAGATGGGGATCAATTTCGAGGAAGCGCAGCAGATGATCGAAACGGCGGTCGCGGGGATGCCCTCGAACGGGTATATCACGGACTCGCTTGGTTGGGTGCTGTATCGCGTTGGAAAGTTCGAGGAGGCAGTCGCCCCAATGGAGCGTGCTGTTGAGTTGCTGCCCGTTGACCCAATAGTGAACGACCATCTGGGTGATGTTCTTTGGATGGTGGGCCGCAAGCTGGAGGCTGAATTTCAGTGGCGGCGTGCAATTTCATTTGATCCAGCGCCCGAGGATTTGGAACGGATCAAGCGCAAGCTAGATGTCGGTTTGGACGTGGTTCTGGACGAGGAAGCGGCAAACTGATGCCAGTCGAGTTGGCCCGTGCGAAGGTTAACCTTTGCCTGCATGTTACGGGACGGCGCGATGACGGGATGCATTTGCTTGACTCCATCGTGGTTTTTCCAGCGATGGGGGATGTGCTGGAAGCGGAGTTTGGCGACAGTTTAACATTGAAAATTGACGGCCCGTTTGGTGAAGAGCTGGACGCGGGCGCGGATAATCTGGTTATTCGAGCAGCGCGAATGTTATCAGATAGGGGGGCGGCGCTACGGCTTCGAAAGAACCTTCCAGTGGCATCTGGGATTGGTGGCGGTTCTGCCGATGCGGCGGCGTGTATCCGTCTGTTGTCAGACATGTGGGATATTGACGGCCCGTCGCTGGAAGAACTGGCCCGATTGGGCGCAGATGTCCCCGTCTGTATGGCACAAGCGCCAACACGTATGTCCGGTACGGGCGAGAAGTTGGTGCCAATTCCCTCGATACCGACGTTTTGGATTGTACTGGCAAATGCCGGGCAAGGTGTCGAAACTGGCGCAGTGTTCGGGGCGATTACGTCGCGTGACAATGCCGGGCTGGCAAACCTTCCCGAAAGCTTTCCAGAGGTCTCGGATTTGTTTGATTTCCTACGGGGGCAACGAAACGACATGCAGGTTGCCGCGATAGAGATATGCCCGATTATTGCGGATGTTTTAAGTGCGCTCGATAATACGCAAAACTGTGCGTTAAGCCGAATGAGCGGATCGGGTGGAACATGTTTCGGCTTGTTTTATAATGAAAAAGGCGCGACGGCCGCCGCTATGGATATTCGTGAAAACCACTCCGATTGGTGGGTAGTTTCAGCCGAAGTTTAAACAATCCGTGAAACTACGAAATCGGCGAGTTCTTCCAGCAGGTTGCGCAGTTCGCTGTCAGGGATTGGCGATAGCGAAGCTTTCGCCGTATTCGCCCAATCCAGCGCTTTAAGGCGTGTAGCTTCAAGCGTGTCGTACTTGGCCATCAACTTCATGGCGTGTTCCAGGTCACCGTCTTCCTGCTTACCCTTTTCGATCGTGCGCACCCAGAAGGCACGTTCCATCGTTTCGGCTTTGGCTATGGCCAGAATGACAGGCATCGTCAACTTGCGCTCGCGGAAATCATCGCCCGTGTTCTTTCCAAGCGAAGCACTTGCACCGCCATAATCCAGCAAGTCATCCACAATTTGGAAACTGATGCCTAGCGCATCACCATAAGCATGCAACGCGTCGATCTGGTCTTGAGGGGCATCGGCAACCTCGCCGCCAACCTCGCAAGCCGCTGCAAATAGGGCGGCGGTTTTCCCTCGGATGACCTGAAGGTAAACGTCCTCGGTTGTGGCCAAATTTTGCGCGGCGGTAAGCTGTAAAACCTCGCCCTCGGCAATTACGGCGGATGCGTTCGCCAGAATATCCAGAACCTTCAAACGTCCGGTTTCAACCATCAACTGGAAGGATCGCGCGAACAGATAGTCCCCAACCAGAATGGATGATTTATTATCCCACAACAAATTCGCCGTTGGTTTACCGCGCCGCTTACCGCTTTCGTCTACCACGTCGTCGTGCAGAAGGGTTGCGGTATGGATGAATTCAACGGTGGCGGCCAGTTTAACGTGATCCTCGCCCTCGTACCCGCACATCCGCGCCGCTGCCAAAGTCAGCATCGGGCGCAGGCGTTTGCCGCCAGCCTCGACCAGATGCGCCGTCACTTCGGGGATACGCGGCGCATGTTCACTGGCCATACGTGTGCGGATCAGGGTGTTCACCGCGTTCATATCGTCGGCCAGCACGTTTTGCATTCGTTCAAATGGTCCAGTATTTGCCGACATATTCATCTTCCTTTTGTTGTGGTCTCGACGCGCTTGCCTTCAGGCCCTAAGTTATGGCCATGAAAGAGATATTACGAACCACAGACCCGACGATCATCGCATTCGCGACCGCATTGCTTCGAGGCGAAGATATAGAGGCCTTTGTGCTGGACGTAAACATGAGTGTGCTTGAAGGGGGCATTGGATTGTTCCCGCGCCGCCTGATGGTGGCTGATGCCCACAATTTTCGCGCCCGCGCGATCCTTAAAGATAACGAAATTCCCCTCACGGAGGATCGATGAGCTTTACCAATGACCAATTGACGCGGGATGATTTCTTGGACGGTGCGATCAAGATTTGGCAGCCTAAGAACGGGTATCGCGCGGCAACCGACCCGGTTTTCCTTGCAGCGGCGGTTGGGGCTAAACTTGGCCAAAGCGTGCTGGAGCTTGGTTGTGGCGCTGGAACTGCACTGGCGTGTTTGTGCAAAAGGGTTGAGGGGCTGGACGCCCACGGCTTGGAAATTCAGGTTGATTACGCAGGCCTTGCGCGGCGCAATGCTGTGGACAACCAGCTAGGGTATTGGGTTCATGACGGCGATTTGCTGGATATGCCCGAGGCGATCCGTACGGCCTCGTTCGATCATGTGTTTACCAACCCGCCATTTTATAACGCCTCGGCCAGCTCGGCTCCCTTGGATGCCGGGCGTGACACGGCGCACCGAATCGGGGAGGCGCAGTTGGCAGACTGGATTGCCGTTGGCTTGCGTCGCCTGAAGCCCAAAGGATATTTCACGATTATCCACCGGACCGAGCGGTTGGCGGATATCTTGGCTGCGCTGGATGGCAAGGCTGGTGATATCCGTATTCTACCACTTTCGTCTCGTGAGGGGCGCACGGCGGGTCGCGTGATTGTGCGGGCTCGTAAAGGCGCGGGCGGCGCGCTGGAACTTCTTTCGCCGTTAATACTTCATCAAGGCGTTGCGCATTCTATAGACGAAGATTCTTTTCGGCCAGAAGTGCGAAAAATATTGCGAAACGCTCAACCTATAGTAATATGATCTTACCATATTAACTTACATCCACCCGAGGTGGGTTGTACGGCGAGATTGAATGAAAATAGGTGTTGGAATTCTGGTGGCCGCGATGGCTTTAACCCCGCTGACGGATGGGTTTTCGAAGGCACTTGGCGCAGATCAAACGGCATTTTTCATCTGCTTTTCGCGCTATTTTGTGGCCGGAATCATTGCGTTGGGCATTTCGGTTGTCTTTCGTAAGCCAATCGAAATTCCACATCATGACCGCTTGGGGCAGGTGTTGCGAACTGGGCTGATGATGGGCGCAATGACCTCGTTAATCTTTGCGTTGTCCATCGTGCCGCTTGCCAAGGCTGTCGGTGGGTTTCTGATTGCCCCCGTCGTAGCCTCTCTGATTTCTATATTGCTATACAAAGAGAAAATGGACGGCTTTCGTTTCACAGGTGCCGTGCTTAGCTTCGCAGGGGCATACGTGATTTTGCGGCCCGAAGGCAGCTTGGAGATGGGCACTTTTATGGCTCTGCTCGGCGGCTTCCTATTAGGTGCGTATCTGGCCGCAACACGACGGGCGTGCGCGTGTGGTGATGCATTTTCGACCTTGGTGGTGCAGTGCATACTCGGGTCGTTAATGATCGCTCCGCTCGCATTCTGGGGTGGCATTCCGAGTATTTCATTGCAAGCCCTGGCATATATCTTTGCATTGGGGGCGGTCTCGGCAATTTGTCATTTCTTGACGGTGGCCGCGTATAACCGCGCAGACTCCTCCGTTTTGGCACCATTCTTCTATTTCAATATCGTGTTCGCCATCCCCGTTGGATATTTTTGGTTTAACGAGGTGCCAACCCAGGCAACCCTTATTGGCTTGGCCGGAATCACCATGGGAGGCGTCATCGCGATGCTCTCGACCAACGCGCATGTGAATCCGTTCACAGGGGTTTTAGCCATCCCCTGGCAATTTGTGAAAAATTTTTCCTTGAAGACCTGATGACAACGCATATCTTTTATGGTGAGATGTATTCATTGCCCTAACTCAAATAAGGAGAGAAATATGAGCCTGACTTCCCATTTGTCCGAGCTACGTAAGAAACACGAGTCCCTTTCCGGCAAGATTGAAGTTGAGCAACGAAGTCCCGGGTCTGACGATTTAACCATCGCAGACCTTAAAAAGGAAAAGCTACGTCTTAAAGAAGAGATCGAGCGGATTGCTGCACAGGTTTAACGATTAGCGAACGCAGCAAGTGCTGCGCCTGACGTTATCAAAGCTGCTGCCAGTAATAAAATCCAGCTGGCAGTGGCATATCCGGCAAGTATCAAAATAATGGTTGATAGCATGGGGGCCGCATAAGACGCGACGCCCAGTATTTGGATGTTGCCCTTTTTGACGCCGATATCCCAGATATAAAACGCCAACCCGACGGGGCCAAGACCAAGGCCAATCACCGATCCCCAACCGATCGGGCCAGTTGGCCAAACGGTTTCCTCCAGCCCCAAATGCGCCACTAGTGACAGACCTGCTGCGGCAAGGCAGAAGATTGCGACGCTTTCGGTTGGCGTCTTGCCTGCAAGGCGGGAAAGAACCGAATAGCCCGACCATGTGAAAGCGCAGATGATGGCGGCGCCGTACCCCATCCAGTGTACACCGGAAAATGCGGTGGCCCCACCACCGACAATAAGGGCTGCTCCGCCGAATGCGACAAGCGCGCCGATAATATGCAATGGTTTCAGGGATTCGCCTGGCAAAAGTCCAGAAAATAGGACGATCAATAACGGCCAAAGATAGGCGATTAACCCAGCTTCGGCTGGTGGGGCCAGTTTTAGGGCGGTGAAATAGAAGAAGTGGTATCCGAAGATTCCGCCAATCCCTAACGCCCAGATTTTCCAACTAATGCCACGCAACACGTGGAACCCGTTACCGCCGAATGCTATCCATAAAAGGCCAATTGCACCACCAATTGCGAAACACATCGCGCTAAGTTGAAATGCAGGCACTTCGGATGCACCAACGGTAAGCGTTGCGAGGAAAGCCCATAAAAGTACGGCTCCGAAGCCTATGAACGTGGCGCGATTCCGCATCATTTTTTATTGTGCGCCGCTGCAATATCCAGGAATTTGTGAATCCACAGTGCCCAATCCTCATTGTTTACCGGCAGCCCCAAAGTCGCACGCGCGCTACTTGCGTCTTCCTCGGAAAATACTTCCGGCACACGGATTTTAATCAGGTCTTCTATAAAACCCGCTGAAAATTCGGGGTGGGGTTGAACACTTAATGCATCCGGGTTTTCCGGATCACCGTAAACTAGTGCCGCATAGGGGCAAAACTCGGAACTGGCAATAACCGTCGCGGTTTCTGGCAGTTCAGTCACCTGATCCTGATGCACCGCGTGGCCAGAAAATTCGTCGTCAAAACCGTCCATCCAAGTCGGTTTTGCCTCAACGGTGTAATCATGCACGCCAAGCCCCCAACCCTTATGGGATTTCTCGACCTTACCGCCAAGCGCTTCGGCCAGTATCTGGTGCCCAAAACAAATTCCGGCGAGCGGTACTTTGTGGTTCACCGAAGTCAGTATGAACTTTTTCAAAGGCTCAATCCACGGTAAGTCTTCGTACACACCGAACTTCGATCCGGTAATAATCCAGCCATCGGCATCGTCGGGGCTTTCCGGAAGTTTGCCGTTCAGAACTTTAACCGCGAAAAAGTCAACCTCGGGGTCAATAGCATGCAACAGACGCTTGAACATAGACGGGTAATCGCCGTGCTTGTCCAACAATTCATCGCTGATTTCACCAGTTTCGAGGATGCCGATTTTCATGCTAATGTCCTGTTAATGTCTTTCGCTTAACCTACCCTAAATCACGTTTTAGGCGTGTTGGAAATCGCTATGCCAAAATATATGCGCGACGAAGCTTTCCGTCGCGCATATATTCATTCTTCTACAACAGGGTTAAACTACAAACTGTCCGCCGTTTGCCGTCAAAGTCGAGCCCGTGATAAACCCTGCATCGTCGGACGCAAGGAACACTACGCAGCGTGCTATCTCTTCTGGTTCGCCCAGACGTCCGACAGGTATCTGTGGAATGACGGTTTCGTTAAGAACCTTTTCCGGGACCGCCCGAACCATTTCCGTGCCGATGTACCCGGGGCAAATTGCGTTCACTGTGATGCCTTTGAAGGCACCCTCCTGCGCCAGTGCCTTGGTAAACCCTAGATCACCAGCCTTGGCAGCCGAGTAATTAACCTGCCCCATCTGCCCCTTTTGACCATTGATCGAACTGATGTTGATAACGCGTCCAAATTTGCGATCACGCATACCTGTCCAGATTGGGTGGGTCATGTTGAAAACGCCCGTCAGGTTCGTATCAATGACGTCTTTCCAGCCTTGCGGAGTCATCTTGTGGAACATTCCGTCGCGCGTGATGCCCGCGTTGTTAACCAGCACTTCGATTGGTCCAAGGTCGGACTCAATTCTGGCAATGCCCTCCACGCATTCATCATAATCCGCGACAGACCATTTGTATGTCGGAATGCCGGTATCAGCACTGAACTTGGCGGCAGCTTCGTCATTGCCGGCGTAAGTTGCAGCGACGGTGTAGTCCGCGTTCTTCAGTGCGATCGCAATCGCTGCGCCAATGCCGCGAGTTCCACCTGTAACTAATGCAATACGTCCCATTTTGTTCTCCTTCATGTTAGTTTTCAGTCGCGCTCAAGGCACATGGCTACGCCCATGCCGCCGCCGATACACAGCGTGGCAAGGCCCTTTTTCGCGTCGCGCCGCTGCATTTCGAACAACAGCGTATTCAAAATACGTGCGCCGGATGCGCCAATCGGGTGGCCAATCGCAATCGCGCCGCCATTGACGTTAACGATTTCCGGGTCCCAGCCCATCTCTTTGTTGACGGCACAAGCCTGCGCTGCGAAAGCTTCATTTGCTTCAACTAAATCAAGCTCTTTAGCGTCCCAACCAGCCTTTTCCAACGCCTTGCGGCTGGCATAAATCGGGCCGACTCCCATGATGGATGGGTCGAGGCCAACGGTTGCGTAAGATGCAATCCGCGCCATCGGTTTGATTCCGCGTTTCGCTGCATTTTCTGCTGTCATCAGCAACGCCATCGCTGCCCCGTCGTTCAGACCCGAGGCATTCGCAGCCGTAACCGAGCCATCCTTCGCAAATGCTGGCCGCAGTTTTTGCATTGCCTCAATGGTGGCACCGTGGCGAATGTATTCGTCGCTATCGACCACAATATCACCCTTGCGGGTCTTTATGGTAAACGGCACAATCTCGTCTACAAACCTACCGGCTTTCTGTGCTGCCTCGGCTTTGTTTTGCGAAGCAACGGCGAAAGCATCTTGCGTTTCACGATCAATCTCCCATTTCTCGGCGACGTTTTCCGCAGTCGTACCCATGTGATACCCGTTGAAAGCATCCCAAAGCCCGTCTTTGATCATCGAGTCGATGAACTTCATATCACCCATTTTCTGACCAGACCGAAGGTTCGCTACGTGCGGTGAAAGGGACATGCTTTCCTGCCCGCCAGCCACCACAACGTCAGCATCCCCCAGCATGATGTGTTGCGCCCCGAGCGCAACAGCCCGCAGGCCGGAACCACAAACCTGATTAATGCTCCATGCGGCGCTTTCAATCGGCAGTCCAGCGTTGATATGCGCCTGACGCGCAGGGTTTTGGCCCTGGCCCGCAGTCAAAACCTGCCCGAGGATGGTTTCGGATACGTCCGCTGCATCAACACTTGCACGTTCCAATACTGCCTTTATGGCTGCTGTACCCAGGTCATGCGCCGGAGTGTTTGCAAATGATCCCAGGAAACTTCCAACGGCGGTTCTCGCGGCGGAAGCAATTACGATATTGGTCATGGTGGATTCCTTTTGTCATGCCCTGATTGTGATTCGCATTGTGGCTTATTGTGCAGTGCAGCGCAATAAAATTTCTTAAAATGTTTTATATTTGTAATATTCGGTTGGCGCTGTGCGGCTATAGATTACCTAGAAAGAATTCTGACACGGGCTTCCAAACAGCTTCACGGGCATTGGAGCCGACAATCATACCGACGTGCCCCGTATCAGGCGTAAGTAGTTTTGAATTCGGAATTTCCTTGGCCATTGCCGCGCCAACTTCAAGCTGGGTTATGCTGTCGCGCAGACCGCAGACGTTAAGCGTCGGCTGCTGGATTGCGGATAAGTTGACGATCGTGCTGTGCAAATTCCAACATCCCTGCCCAGTCACATTGTTCAAATTCCAGTCAATCAAAACATCTTTGGCGCATGGGGTTACAAGCGGTACGCCGTCGGCCAACCAATCCTCGATAGCTACGAAATGACGAGCGGCAGCGCTGTTCAAATCCATATTGTCCAGTTTACGAAACTTGACGGCAGCTTGCATGGGGTTGATTAGCGCGAACAGTTGCTGGAAGAACTCTGTCGGAATCATCCCGAATGTTTGTCCGATATTTTCGATCGTTTCCACAGGTCGCGACTTTGCCGCGATGGCTCGTAACGAAGCGGTTACGCCCTTGCTGGCAGAAAAATTCCACGGTGAGCCGATCGTTGCAAAAGCGCCTACATCGGCGTTTTGACGGGATAAAACGCCTGCTGCAAGTGTGCCTCCCATGCAATACCCTAACACGCCGATTGGCTTGTCCGTTAGAGAACGTGAAACTTTCAGAGCAGGCAATAATCGCTGTGTAGCATAGGCATTTAGGTCAAATTCACGCTCGGTATCCGATGGGGCACCCCAGTCCAGAAGTAACGGGCGTACCCCTTGCGAAGCTAAAAAGCGAAGTAAAGAACAGGTTTTGGTTAAGTCTAAAATATAGGCGCGGTTGATCAAGGACGGGACGACAAGCACCGGAGGTCCACTGAGGTTCGTAGCCTCTGGGCAGTTGCCGAAATCAAGTAGACGCGAGGAGCCTTTTGACCATATCACCGGTGGGTCTATGACCGTTCGCCGGTATGGATGCGTTTGCCATTTATCTAGCCCTGACAACATCGCCGACATGCGTTCAAGCGCGGCTTGATAAAGTTGTGGCACGCTTAGATCGCCGATGGCTTCCGCTTGGTTCGTAAGTTCTGGTTGCCAATCGAAAGCTGCGGAATCGGGATTGGTCGCGTTGGCAATTGCACTTTGGTATCCGATTGCCGCAGCGCTTAAATGGAAAATTAGCGGAGACGGATGCCCCATTCGATGTTGCGGGTTTTCAGTCATTTTTACTTTGAGGTTTTTGAGCGGGCCCATTGGCTGCGAGAAGCCGGATATTCTCTTCCCATAAATCCAGATACCGTTCTTCGGGTGCGCCCAAGGAGGGCGTTTTGCCGATAGGAGCGGGGGTTTTCTTCGCCATTTTATGCCTTAAGTTTGCTAATTCCTGTACTCTAACATGCCGCGCCGTGTTCGCGCATGCGATATTTTCGTTGCAGTTGCGAAATACTGTACTAGATTGTTTTTAGCAAAAGGCAGCAGGGCGTCATCAGAAGGGTTCCGTAATGGCCGATAAAACCGAAGAAACCATTGTCATCAAGAAATATGCCAATCGTCGTTTATACAATACCGAAAAATCAAGTTATGTGACGCTGGACCATTTGGCCGAAATGGTGCGTGAGGGGCGGGACTTTGTAGTTACCGACGCGAAGTCTGGCGAGGACATTACGCGCTCCGTTTTGACCCAGATTATTTTTGAAGAGGAAAGTAAAGGGCACAACATGTTGCCCACCAAATTTTTGCGCCAGTTGATCGGTCTATATGGAGATTCGGTTCAGGGGTTTGTGCCCGGGTATCTTGAGGCCTCAATGGAAGCGTTTGCGAAAAATCAGGATAGCCTTCGTGAGCAGATGCACGGTGCGGCGTCTGGCAACCCCGCAATGGCCGGATTCGAGGCGTTGGCCCGGCAAAACATGGAATGGTTCGACAGTGCGATGCGGATGTTTGTACCTTCAACGGGTAATGCTGCTGACAAAGCGGAATCCGCCAGGCAGAACACGAGCCAGGAAGCATCGGATGTAGAGCTTGGCGATTTGAAGGCGCAGCTTGCCCAGATGCAGGATCAACTTAGCAAGCTTGTGGATAAGTCGTAGTGCTATCCAGCGATTTTTCGGTCCATTTCGCTTCTTCGAAACGGGGCGACTGGCTGTGCCACTGGTTTGCCGATCAGGTATCCTTGCAAGCAGTCGACCCCTAGTTTTGCTGCCATTTCTGCCTCCCTATCGGTTTCGATGAATTCAGCGACTGTCACCATATCGAAGTGTTTACTTATGTCGGTCAGGGCTTGTACCAAGACCTGATTGTCTTTGTCATAGCTTAGGTCGCGGATGAATAAGCCGTCGATTTTGACGAAGTCGAACAGGAAATCTTTGAAGTACCGAAACGAGGTTGCGCCGGTTCCGAAATCGTCTAGTGCGATGCTGCAATGTTTGCGGCGGACCCTGTGCATAAAGGCGATGGTTAGTTCGACATCAGACATGGCTGCGCCTTCGGTTATCTCGATTATCAGGCGTTCACAAATGTCTGAGCTAGCGGTTTCCAGAATGTCTAACCAGCCGGAATCGTTCATGGAAAGTACGCTCATGTTGATTGACAGGCGGATGTCCGGATTGTCGGTTAACTGCTTCAAAGCCAAGTGTAAGACGCAGCGGTCCAGGCGACTTCCAAGGGCAGTGTTTTCGATAAATGGCATGAATTGACCGGCGGGAATAATGCTGCCGTCGGGCATTTTGATTCGGGCTAACCCCTCGTAAAAAGCTACGAAATTATTGCCGTCTGAACGCACGATTGGTTGGTAGAATAGCTCCACCCGGTTGTTGTTCAGGGCATTGGAAACGCGGGTGTTTTCAAGATCGGGCAGGGTGTTCGAGTTCACGGCGGGGATGTCCGCGTTTCTAGTGATTAGTTTACTGGCTCTGG